>CALERQ010000154.1 GCA_937907305.1 uncultured Clostridia bacterium
AGAGAGCGCAGCCCGCCGCCGGCGCGGCGTTCCAATGCCTGTCCCATCAGGCTCATGCCGAACAAAAAGAGGCACAGCCCGCCGATGAGGTTCAACGCGTTAAAAATAGACATTTTTATAAAACCCTTTCCTCTATCCTTATTCTCCTAATTTGACAAGATAAGAATAGTAAAGAAAGGTCAAAACCATTATCAAGACTTTGTAAAATCAATGTAAAGTCTCGGTAAAAGGAAAGGAGCCGCATAAAACGGCTCCGTTTTTCACTGAGTATTCTGCTTTTACATCAGCTGCTGCTCGTTGATCATCAGTTTGAATTGCAGCCCCAGCGTTTCCGCTGCCTTGCGGCACAGCAGCATACGCTGCATAAAGATCTCGAAGTAATCCATGACTGAACTAAAATGGGTATCGACCGCCAGTTTAAGCTTGATGAGAGTGTGTGCCTCATTGATCTTCAACTCTGCCTTGGTGACCGAGTAATTGACACGATCGTGGATATCAAAGGTAGATGGATCGGTATTGTGCACACGATTGCGACGCACATCGCTCTTATCGGCCAGGATGAGAGCGGCCGCTACCGGACTGACCGGCACACCGGTACCTTCATCATGGTTACCGATGGCGGAAACGATAATGGCAATCTCCTCCGGATCAAACTTGAGGTGATCCAAAATACGGAACGCCATAATAGCGCCGCTTTGGCTATGATCAACCCGATTGATAAGATTGCCGATATCATGCAGATAACCGGCAATCTTGGCCAGTTCCACAGTGCGTTCCGGATAGCCGAGTGTTTGCAGAATATAGCCGGCTTTTTCGGCCACCAGTGTCACATGGGCAAAGCTATGCTCGGTAAAGCCCAGGGTGGCCAGGGCGGCATCCGCCTGGCGGATGTAGGTATTGACGGCTTCGTTCTGGCGGATCTCTTCGTAGGTCAAACGATCACTCTTCTTTCATTTCTTTTTGGGAAATATTACAGTAAAGGTGCTTCCCTTGCCAGGCGTACTATCTACGACAATTGCAGCATGATGGATGAGTGCGGCATGCTTGACGATAGAAAGTCCCAGCCCGGTGCCGCCTACTTCCTTGGAGCGGCTTTTATCTACCCGGTAAAAGCGCTCAAAGATACGGTCGCGGCTTTCTTCTGGAATGCCGATGCCGGTATCGGAGACAATAACGCGGTCATCATCGGGGTAACTCATCACCTGAACTTTAACACTACCGCCTGGATGATTGTACTTGATGGCGTTATCGCAGAGGTTAAAAATCATACTGTAAAGCACCGGCGGGATACCATCCACAAAGGCAGATTCTCCCCGTAAGGTAAGAACCACGTGCGCTTCCGCCGCCGCGGCCTGAAGGCTATCAGCGGCATTTTCCGCAATGCGGTAAAGATCTACCGGTTGGCGCTGCATCCCGGCTGCACCGCCATCCAGCTTGGTGAGGTTGATGATATCCTCCACCAGCGCGGTCAAACGCAAAGACTCCTGCCGGATCTTATGGGCAAAAGGTTTAATATCCTGCTGCTGCACCATACCGTTTTCCATCAGTTCAGCATAACCGGAGATGGCATGCAGCGGAGTTTTTAACTCGTGGGAAACATTTGCGGTAAACTCCTGACGAATCTGTGAGCTTTTTTCCAGCTTATCCTGGTCCTGACGGATCTGTGCCTGCTGGAGCGCCATGCGCCGCAGCAGCGGTTCGATCTCGGCGTATTCCTCCCTGCCCACATACTGGCTGGGTTCATCCAGGTTCAAGGCATTGATGGGTTCCACAATAGTACGAGAAAGACGGGACGCCAGTAGGAAAGACAATACCAGTGCCAGCAGAAGGATCACACAGATAGGCTGAGCAAACCCAACCAGCAGCACCCATACCGAATGCTGTGACGCAGATAGACGAATGATGGTGCCATCTGAGAGAAGACGGGCGCAGTACAAATTACGGCTGGCCAGTGTATCGGAATATCGGGAACTTTCGCCGGTACCATTTTGCAGTGCCTGCTGGACCTCCTCACGCATCAGGTGATTTTCCATACTGCTGGCGTCACTTTGGTTATCATATAGGACGGTACCATCAGCATCGATCCATGTAATGCGATAATCTTCTGTAGTAAGGCCATCAAAAAATTCTTTCCCATCAAGGGTGACACCTTGTGCTACGACCTCGGCTCCCATACGAAGCTGCTTTTGCTGGACACCGGTAAAATAACTATACAGCACACCCATAATAAGTACCAACGAAAGAACAAGTACTATAAGGGCTGCCAGCCAGATGGAACGAAAGATTTTTTTACTCATGGGCAGCCTCCAGCTTATAGCCAACACCACGCACCGTTTGCAGGATATCCCCTGCTGTGCCCAGCTTAGTGCGCAGAGTACCGATGTGAACATCGACCGTGCGGGTCTCGCCATAATAATCGGTGCCCCAAACAGCGGAAAGCAGACGGTCACGGCTGAATACCTGGCCCGGATTTTCCATAAAAAGCCGCAACAGATCGTACTCCTTGAGCGTGAGGGTAACCGGTGTGCCGTTTACTTCCACCACATGACGGCCTTCATCCATGAGAATGCTACCCTGCCGCAAAACGGCTGGAGCGGTCTTGGGGCCGGCGCGGCGCAGTACTGCCCGGATACGGGAGACCATTTCCATCATACCAAACGGTTTGGTGAGGTAATCATCCGCACCAAGATCCAATCCGATAACACGGTCATATTCTGTACCCTTGGCGGTGGCCATTATGACAGGGATATCGGCGGTAGCGGGTGCCGCCCGCAGCTTTTTCAGGATGGAGATGCCATCCTCGCCGGGCAGCATGATATCCAGCACAACCAGCTCCGGGAGTTCCCGATGCATGGCCTGCCAGAATTCCTCGCCATCGGCGCAGCCAATAGCGGAAAGGCCCGCCGCGCGCAGGGCATATACCATCAAATCGCGGATGCTGCTATCATCTTCTACACAATAGATCATGGTGTTTCCCCCTATCCGTTCTATTTTATTGTATCATACTTCCGCAATGTATGGAACAACAACTTTACAATGTAAATTCTGTGTAAAATATCATTGTAAAATGCCGAAATGAGCAGAAATAGTACATTTGCCACGCTTTTGATGCCAGGCCGGTATATTTCTGTTAATTCAGCAAAAACTATCCGCACAGCAAATAAACGGAGAGGGAGTTTGAATAGATATGAAAGCTACTGGAATTGTACGGCGCATTGATGATTTGGGCAGAGTGGTTATTCCAAAAGAGATCCGCAGGACGATGCGAATCCGTGAGGGCGACCCGCTGGAGATCTTTGTGAGCAACGAGGGGGAGGTCATTTTTAAGAAGTATTCCCCTATCAGCGAGCTGGGGAGCATAGCGGCGCAGTACTGCGAGGTACTGTTCCGGACGGCCGGTTATCCGGTGCTCATCACCGACCGGGACCATGTGGTAGCGGTCAGCGGCATCAGCCGGCGGGAGGTGCTGGAGCGCAGGGTATCACCTGGCTTGGAGGATCACATTGAGAACCGCAAAAGCTATATGGCAGACGATGGACAGCCCCTGCAGCCTATAGAGGGTGTAGCGTATTACGCACTGGTGCAGTCCCCTATCATTTCCTCCGGGGATGTATGCGGCAGTGTGATGTTCCTGCAAAATAAGGAGAATGACCGCCCCGGCGAGGCCGAGCAGAAGCTCATCGCGGCGGCGGCAAGCTACCTGGGCAAGCAGATGGAGCTGTGAGCAGAATAGAGAAAGGCCCACCTCGAAGGGATTCGGGGTGGGCCATATTTTAGTGCTTAGGGATTACTCTTCCTCTTTTTTGATGAGCTTTTTAGCGCCGAAGCAGAGGGCGCCTACGGCAGCCAGACCAACAAAGACATAGCCAATGCCGCTGGGGGCCGCGCCGGTACCGGGGTTCTCCTTGGTGCCGGTGGTATCGTTATCGGGGTGGGTGATGATGGTGATGGAGCCATCGCCGCCGATATAGGTCCAGTGGGCATACAGGGTAGTGTTTTCATTATACCGTTGAGGTTCTTCTACCTTGCTGCCGCCAACTCTTGCGGTATACCAACCATCAAAGCTATAATTGCTGCGGGTAGGTACGGGAGATTCTTGCCAATCATCCAACGCAATTGTTTTCGATGTGGTTTGGTCAGCAAACATACCGCCATTGGCATCAAAGGTGACTTTGACGGTATCAGTGGGAGGAGTTACCTCACGCACATGCTGGCAGGTTCCGCAGGTATCCGAACCGTCTGCATAAGAATGGGCAGCCTTATCCAGCTGTTCGTTGCAGCCTTCGCGGGCACACACTTTCCAGTGTTCATTCTCATCTGTGGTGACCCAAGGGCCGCTATGATCGTGGCCGAGGGCGGCAATGGTCACGCTTCCAGTGATCTTATTAGTTCCATCTGCATCGCTGAACTTATCATTGCAGCCGCTGCAAGTCCAGTACTCGATATTGCCAGCTTCGGTGCAGGTGGCGGGATTAGCCGGGTGATTCGTGAGGGTGTGACGAATATGGCCGGTAGCAGGAGCAATTACATAGCCACACTCAGTGCAGGTTTGAGGGGTAGTCTCAGTGGCGGCTGCACCGGGGGTGTGGGCTACCACAGTATCGTGTTCAGTACAACCAGAAACGGTGCACTTATGGGCGTGACCATCAGAACCTTTGTAGCCCCAAGTAGTAGTGTCAAAGCTGTGAGGGCCTTTTGTGGTACTGGTCCACTTATCTGTGCCCACAGCATTGCAGTCAGCACAGGCATAGTAATACTCTTTGGCGTGCTGGCAATCGGCACCAGTACCGGCTACATAATAGGCGGCTGTGGTCTTCTTTTCAGTGAAGTTGTGACTGCCCTTGGCCGTAGTGCTGGTAAAGTATTTACCGGTTGCCGCAGTATCATTTTTCGCGTTAGCATCACATCTGGAGCAGTCATACCAGTACTCATTGTACTCGGTGCACTTGGTGGCGGCTTTCTTCAGGTGAGCATCATCTTCAATCTTCTCAGTGTAATTATGCCCCAAAGCACTGCCTTCGGTATAGCCACAAGCAGCGCAAGTCTTAGGCGCGGTGCAGGTGGCAGCGGTCCAGGTGTGCTCCGCTTTGTCTTTCACATTGCCCGCATCGCAGGTGCCGGTACCGGTGCACTTATGCCAATGGTAGGTGGCATCGCTGCTCCATTCGGTGGACCAGCTGTGGGTGTGGGAGGGGGTGGACTGGATGGTGACAGAAGTCGTTTCTACTGTGTAGTTCCACTTTGTTACACCACCATCGACCTTTCCAAATTCTACGTTATCTGCACTAAGCGTCAAGGAACCAGTCGCATCATTAGCTACAGTTGCTTTGATTTTCATAATTTCTTTGTTCGTATTTAATGCACGTTGTTCCGTAGTATTGGATGCCAAAAACACTTTAGAAGCCGGAGTATATGAGAAAATCTCATACATACCCGTTTCTTCTTCTGCATTATACTGCCAACTTGATTTGTCAGAATAACTAATTACTGACTCACCACTAACCTTAAATGCAGTAGGCAGAGTCATTCCACTGTTCGGACTCAAAGTAAACTGCATAGAACCAATTTTAATATCGGCACTCTTTACTTCTACCGAAATAGTGTAGGTGATTGTATCGCCAGGCACAACAGTGGTTTTGTCGGGAGTAATTTTAAGTGTGACATCCTCATCGGCAGCAATAGCAGGAACTGCTATCATAGTCATAAGCATAATCAAACTTAAGAGTAGTGCTGTGAGTTTTTTCATCTTCAGCTCTCCTTTTGCTTAATTAATTTAATGGCAATGTGCCATTTAGATGATTATAAAGGCGTTGCATATCAGAAGCGGAAATAAAACCATCATTGTTTACATCGGCCGTAGACCGATCCGTTAACGGTGCAGTACCATTTAGATGATTGTAGAGCCGTTGCATATCCGCAGCAGAGATAGTGCCATCCAGATTCACATCCCCAATCAGATAGATCGTCACATCTTCTGTCACATTGCTATCTGTAACGGTTATCTCCTTGGTGAATGTGGCGTGGCCTTTCTTCTCTACCCGCAGGGTGTAGGTGCTGGGGGTGACATCGGCCATGGTGTAGGCGGCGCTGTTGCCGGTGACGGTAGCCTCATAGGCGGCCTCGGTGTGGCCTTTCTGGATTAGCTGCAGCGTTACCGTTTCGTCGGCATCGCCGTAGCTGGTTACTGTGCCGCTTACCGTGCAGCTGGTGGGCTCGGGGTCAGGATCGGTGGTGCCACCGCCAGCGTTGAAGGTAAATTCCATCCTGCCATCGGTGCAATTATACTGGTGATAGCCCTCCGGGGCACCCATCTGGTTCTTGGTGCCGGTGCAGGTGGTATGGCTGCCCAGCTTGATGGGACCTGCCCAGACCTGCGTTGCGGCTGCGCCCTGTTCGCTTGTCAGCGTTACATGGCCGCCGGTGGACAGGTCGACGGTGCTGTTGCCATTGTCGCCATTGTTGTTGATGGTATATACCACGGTGGTGTTGCTGGTGATAAGATCAACCCGCGAATTGCCGTAGATCTCTACGCCCTTTTGGCAGCTACGGCAATCCCGTTTGCGTCATCCACCTTCAAGGTGGTAAGGGTGGGGCAATCCTTATCGTTTACTTGCAGCTTGCCATCGGTGCAGATGCCGTCACTGACAGACTCAATGTTCAGCTTGCCGCCGGAGGCGATGGTCACATCGCTGCCCTCCCCGGTCAGGTAAATACCGGCATTAGAGCACCCATACTCCGTAATCTTTACATCGGCGCTGCCGCTGAGGAAGACAGGTCCGCTGCCGCCGACAACCATAGATTTGAATCCTCTCATATCCAGCTTGCCGCTGATGACATACAGCCCGCAGGTTTTACCCTCCGGGAATCCCTCCGGAATCAGGTCGATCGATTTGAATGTGTCGGTATAGTCCTCATCAAAATCGGTCTTGATCGCCATATTGTCGGGGGCTGTTCTTACGATCACCCCGCCGGCCTTGATGGCGGTCGTCTCCTTGGCATAGAGGGATTCGACCTTTAAGGACGCGCTGCTGGAAGGATCATCGCCGATCCATACGCGATGTGTTTTATCGACCTCAATGCCGGTAACGGATAGATTCTCTGTGGTCTGATAGCCAGTAATCTCCACGGAGCCAAGGAGGGTCACATCGCCGTTATTGGTATAGATGGCAGTGACGGGAGATGAGGTGTTCTTGATGCTAAACTCCACTGTGACATCTTCGCTGATGGCGATGTCGTTCGCAAACAATTCGCTGTTATTGCAGAGAATGCCATACCCGGCGCTGGCATTGTCCAGTACGATCTCCAGCTTACTGTTGGGCTCGCCGGTGATGTTTACCCCGTAGTCTGATTGGATGGCGGCGTTCGTGGAATGACTACTGTCAAGATAAATGCGATTGGTGTTCCCTTCCAGATGGATATGCAGCGGGAGCTGATTACTTCCATTCATGGCATTCACCATGTGAATATAGTTACCGCCAAAATCTGCATAATAGTTCTTCAGCGTCAGCACTTGAGTCGTGCGGTCCCAGCTCCAGCCGTAGCTGGTGAGATTGCCCGCGTTGCTGTTGATGGGGAAGCTGGTCGAACCGATGGTCAGAGTCCCGGTCAGCGTGGCGGCCTGCACCGTGCCGCTCAGGGTCACGGTCTCCGTTTTGCCGTAGGCCTCGGCGGTGATGGTAACATTGTATGACGCATTCGTGCTGGTCGGGGTGCCGGTTATTTGGACAGAACCGTTGTTCATTTCGCGCGTATTAAGGCCGGCGGGCAAGCCCTTGATCTTCCAGCTGACACCGGAGGAGTCAGAGGAGGAGAAGTCCGTCTTGTTGATCGACAGCTGGAGATTCACCGCTTTGCCGGTCTCGAAGCTCAGCCCGCCGGGATCGATCTCGCTGTCGGTGCTGTTGTCCCACCCCGTAATTTTCAGCTGGGCTGTGCTGAAAAAGAAGGTCAGCTTCGTGCCCTCGATGTCCCAGACTGTGGAGCCGGTGTCGCTGCTGGAGGTAGACCTGTCGCAGCTCACTGCGGTGTTATTGCCCAGCACTACCTCGCCGACCATAGCATAGTTGGTTTCGGTGTCGCCGGTATTGGTTTTCTTCATGGTCACTTTACCGCCGCTGGTCAGGTCGATCTTCGAAGCCGCGCCGCTGACGGTCCATACCGCACAGCTTCCGCCGGTCAGGTCCACCTGGGAGTTGCCGGTGATCTCCAAGATGCCGGCCCCTCTTTGCAACCAAATGCCAAAGGCTGTCGCGTTCGTTACGGTCACAGCGCTGTTTGCGATCCGCACGCCCGAACATTCGGAGTACAAGCCGTACTGGCAGCTGTCGATGGTCAGATTTGCGCCCTTTTCAACGATAATATTGGCAGTTGCCGTGTCAGCATCAGTTGTCACAGTGCTGCGGTTGCCCACGGCATAACCGGTAACGGCGTGGATATTTACCTCTGTGTGGGGTTCGGATATGGTAAGCAATTTATCTTTGCCGCTGTTATGGATATAAATTCCATTCGTCGGTGTGCCGTTGATATTGACCTCGGCGGCGCCCGTTATGCTGATGCTGCCGGCATAGCAGTACATACCGGTGTCTTTGGCGGTGATATCCAGCGTGCCGCCGTCCACCGTGATGCCATTCTTGGCATAGATGCCGTAGCTGCCATTCGCACCGCTTACGGTGACATTGGCACCGTTCAGCGTCAGGCTGCTGTCGCAGTAGATACCGTAAGGGGATCTGTCTCCGGAATAGGATGCGGTGGAAACCTCAAGTGTACCGCTGCCTTTGATGGTAAGAGCTTCGTTGGCGTAGATGCCGCAGTGACTGTTGTAGCTGCCAGCTACGACCCAGCCATTCAGCGTGCTGTTACTGTTCACCTGTATGGTCAGGGCGCCGTAGCTCTTGATGTAGTCGGCTTGCAATCCGTTCAGCGTCAGGGTGCCGTTACTGTACCAAGCAACATTACTGTTGTATTGGGTGGTTGTTTTCTGCGTAGCATTGTTGTTTTCAATGCCTTCCCCACTATACAGCTGCAGCTCTGTGTCGTTCAGCTTGATATATACATAATCATTTTGCACTCCCCTGGCGGCACTCCGCCGGGCGGGGGCGGCTGCTTCCGGTTCTCCGGTTTGTTCCTCCGTTTCCTCTGTTTCATCGGAGCCTCGCGGCGGCACCGGGTCTTCCGGGTCTTCCGGTTCCTCCGTTTCGCCGGGGGGATCGGTTTCATCCGGCTGCGGCGTAATAACCGCTTCGCCGTCTTCGCCTATCGCCACCGGGGCTGTGGTTACCGCCAATGCCGAAAGGGGCAGCATGGTCAGTATCATGGCGATACAGAGCATCCACGCGGCCAGCCTGCGGGCCAGCGGCTTTTTACTTTTCATACATTTCCTCCTTCCTTAGCAGAAAGATTTTTGTGGAGCAGACGCTTTACAGGCTATCCAGGATCGCCGCCAGGTACCGCTCGCTGGTAGAATTGTAGATAAAGGCATCGATCCTGCCATCCTTTTTGCATTGTGTTACGCGGTCCGCCAGCCTGGGGGCGGCGTTTTCATCCACCGAAAAAACAAACTTGCATTCCGGCAGGCTTTTCCGGACAGCATCACAGATTTTTAACCGCTCCTCCAGCATCCACGGGGTGTAGCCCGTTACCTCCATAAAGAGAGCGTAGGGCTTGAACAGGCGGCATTGTTCCACCGTACTATCCGGTCCCTCCGAGATGATGGGGGTACAGTCTGTCATTTCCTGCTGAAGCACTCGCTCCAGCGCTCTTGACACGAGTTTGCTCTGCATGTCTATTACAATAATGCGCATTCCATCACCACCTTTCCCGCACGCAGACGCAGCTTATCTTGCACTATTTATTGTAGAGATTTTGGAAGGCGTTGTCTTTATCCAAAGGGATAGTCTTTTGCAGGAAAAGCGAAAAAAGTCCCCTATCTTTCGACAGGGGACAGGGTGCGTATTGTATTTTACAGCTCAGCCATAGAGGTGATAACCGTGCTTTCGATGGCGGCGGCAATCAGCTCCTGCTTGGACTGAAAGCCGCACTTTTGGATCATCTGGTTCATGTGGTACTTTACGGTGGTTTGCTCGATAAACAGCTTTTTACCGATGGCGGCGTAGGAATTGCCCTGAATGTAGAGCCGCAGGATATTTTTCTGCATCTCGGAAAGCTCATCTGACCATGCATCGCCAATCTCCACATTGGGTTCCCTATCTGGGAAGATATGCTCGCCGGAGAGGGTGCGGTTTATCACTTCCATCAACTCCTGCTCGCCGTGATCCTTATACCATAGGCTATCTACCCCCACCTGCCGCGCCTTATCCAGTACCAGCGCATCTACCAGCGAAGTGACCACGATGATTTTAATCTTTGGGTATTGGGTGCGGATCTGCTGGGCGGCGGTCAAGCCGGAGTGCCCATGGAGAGTCTGCACATCCATGAGGATAAGGTCAACATGGTTGGCAGTGCAGAAGTATAACCCCTGGGCAGCGTCACGCAGGGTGTTCACCTCGCCAAAACGGTCATCGCTGGCGAGCATTCCCGCAAAGAAATCCTGCATATATTTGTTGTCCTCGATGATCAGTACACTCAGCTTCACAGCTCCATCTCCTCCCGCATCAGGGTAAATCGCAGCAAAAATTCCGGATAGTGGGACAGCGACATTTCGCCGCCGGCGTTTTCTATGCTCTGTCGCAGGGCAGAAAGCCCACTGCCCTCCAGAATGGGGCCGTAGGGCTTTTGGCCGTCATTGGTAATGGCCACAGTATACCCGCCGGGAATGCCAATAATGCGAACAAATACGGCAGTGCCGTGGGCGTGGCGCACGCAGTTGGTCATGCATTCCCGCACCGCCTGCACTACCAGGTCGTAGATATCCGGTTCGATGGGCAGCATTCCGTCCAGCCGAATCTCCACGCCCAGCTCCGCCGCCTGTGCCAACAGAGCATCGTAGGGGTCGTCGCTTCCCGCACCGGGGGTATAAACCAATGTGCCGGCGGCAACAGACAGCTTTTTGATTTGCCGCTCCGTTTCCTCCTGCGAAGCTCCGTTTTGCAGCATCTGCCGCAGCACGGAAAGGCTTTGCCCGATGTCATCGTGTATTTTCATCTTGAAGGTCAGGTATTCCCTTTCCCGAATTCGGTCTTCGGCACGGGCGTACATCTTCCGCAGCTTGCCGTTTACCCGCAGCAGCTCGCGGTTATCGCGGTCCAGCTCATCATTGGCAGCAAACAGCTCAGTGCCATTGGTAAATATCGCTTCAGTATAATGCACGCCATCGGCACAGGCCTGCCGCTCCGTATAGTACCACACGCCGCCGTCCGGAAAAACATAGCCGCCATCTTGTGCGCGGCCCACACCGTGGTCCCGGCAATGCGCCAGTGCGGTATGCAGTTCGGACAGCGTTTGCAGGTCGCGACCTGACATGGTACGGAAGATGGCATACATCTGCCGGTTGCAAAGCTTTACGGTGCCGTTGGATGTAAAGTAGCAGCCTGCCACGGGGAGATCGTCCATGGCTTCCTTGATGCTGGCGCGGGTGATGTGCCAGCGGCTGTGCCGAGTGCTGAAATACAGAGAGGATACAGCGATGGCTGTGGCGGCCAATGTGATTATCACGATTACCCAAAGGTGCAGGTTATGCGCCTGCGGCAAGTCATACAGCACCAGCAGAAAAATCAAAGACAGCAAAGACCAAAGGGCGGTGTCCTTCCAGTGCCTGCCCTTCCGATGCTCAAAGGAACGGATTAAGCCAAAAAGCTGCACACAAAGAATGAGGAACAGAGCCATCAGCCACATAAGGCGTGCCTGTTCAGGGAGCTGCATCCAGGTCGTCATATGCTGTCACCTCCCCGTGTTAGTTGCTGTGTAAGGAACCAACCGCCTTCGTCCCTCTCCAGAAGAATATTCGGATAGCGACGGGTAAGACTGGTAAGCTCACTGTCACACTCCAAATTGATGCGCAGAGACGGAACGCCGTTCTCCAGTGCGATTGTGACAAAGAAATAGGTCAGTGTATCCAGCGTTAGCTCCAGCGCGTCTTCGAAGAGATCATAGGCGGCAAAGGCAATGTCAATGGGCAGCAGTGTTTCCGTTTCCGGCAGATACAGGTTGCAGGGAATGCCGCCAACGGAAAGATTGCTGCAGGATTCCCGCAGGGCACTGCTCAAACGGTTCACCGAGAGGACCCGACTGTGATCTGCGGAGATGATCATATCCTTACGGCGCTTAACATAGGTCGCCAAAATGAGGATCCTGAGCAGAAGCTCCTGGTACCGGGGAGAGCCTGCCGGCGTTTTCCGGAGTTCGGAAGCGAGTGCATTTATTTTCTGCAGCTGCGGCTGGGTCTCACACTGAACAAGGTCGTACAGTCGGTTTTGCTCCTCCAGCTTGTAGCGCTGGGCGTCCTGCCGGTATTGTTCCCGCAGGATATCATTGCGGTCCTGTAATTCTTCACGAATAGATTCCAGCTCATCCTTCACCCGAACCAGCTCGGAAACATCTTCCTGCCAGACAATGTGACCACCCTGAATGGGATACGATTTGAGCAGTGTGGCGCCATCCAAAAGCTGTTCGCCACCCTCGGTGCTGCGCATGACCTCAGCAGAAAGGGGCAGTGCCGAATCGGAGGCATAGCAGATATGGTAGTTCTCATCGGTGATCTGCATTCCTACCGATGAGATGCAGAACAGGGCGTCATAACCGGTATTGGTGGGGATAAGGCCTGTTTGCAGGCAGCTTTCCAGCATACCGGCGATCAGCAGGCAATTGGTCACTGTCATATCGCCGGCGATGTAATACAAAAGGGAGGTGTGATCCTCAATGTAAAGTGCATAAAGAATAGCATATGCAGCCGCTGCAAGGATAAAAAGAAGTGGCATCCAGGTCGTCTTTCTTCCTCTGATGCCCCGGCATTTTGATATCATTACGCCAAGGGCAGTGACGGCACACAGGGCGATAAATCCCATCACGGCGTAATAGCCTTTCCCGTAGGTGTAGCCGCTGTCCCGCCATTCCGCCAGAGCGGGATCAAAGGTGAAAACGGTCTGGTGCAGGTCATTGGAGAGTACCAACAGGAAGAGTGCACCGGCAAGAAAGTACAGCAGGTGCGTCCATTGCGGCAATCGATAGTTCTCCGGCTTATCCAGCGAGGCTGCTACGAACACCGCAAAAAGCGGGATAAACAGCATGGGGAGATAAAAGCCGTACCAAAGATAGCGAACAGCAGCTGCCGAAGCAACAAAGAAGTATTTAATAGTCCGATCCAGCAGCCAGAATACAATAAGTCCGGCAATGGAGGTGAGAAAGTGCTTGGCCTGCGGCTGCATCACTCGGCGTCGCAAAGAGATGCCCCACGCCGTAAAAAGCCCTAGGTAAAGGAGACTGCGCACAATGCCCAGCGCCCGTCCAGGGATTTCACGGCCGATATTGCGGCAAAGAATAGCAGCAAAGATGGTACACAAAACAAGGAATATTATCTTTTTCTGTTTTATCTTCGTCATTCCGTTTTCCTTTCTCCTGGTATCATCTTTCATTGCATACAGTGCAATGGCGAAGGGATATCCCTTCGTGTGTGCTCTCCCGCAGGGGCTTCCCCCCTCTAGAGGCAAATTTAGTTATAGTATATCATGCCAATTTACTTTTTCAATCTAAAATCCATACTGCCAGCAGGCCAGACCATAAAGAAAAAGCCGCACAGCCCGGCAAGGGACTGCACAGCATTTAGTTGGCTAAAATTATGGCATCATATCAGATTCACCTAAATCATCCTGAGACTTGCTTTCCTCCTGCTCTGCCATATCGGGATCCCCGTTTGATGGTTCCTGCTGCGAATTTTCGTTTGGAGTACAATCCCCTATGGGATTTGGGAACTATACCCCCTAACTTTCATCCTAATTTTACCATTATCCCTTGTTTCCAATGCAACGCAACTTTTTATGTGAAATAGAGCATAATAAAATAATTTAATGTCATTCGTTTTTTCCATTATTTATTAAAAATACAAGAGCCACCAGCAAGCTGATGGCTCTGTTTTGTTTAGGTATACTTTGCCATGTATTCCACAAAAGAAGGAATGTTTTCTGCTTTCCAGTAACGGCGGCAATCGGTCGTGCGTTCCAACAGGCATGTGTTATACAGCTCCCGCCGCAGGGTAGCAGGATCATGGAAAGTAGTCCATTCATCCAGCAGGTCATTCATCTCCGATTCCGTATAATCCCGGCCGGGCTCTATTTTATCGGAAAGGTAATAGACCGCCAGAAGCAGCTTTTTGCGTTTAGCTGGCATAGCGATAATCTGCTCTTTTTCATTAAAAAATGAACGCAGCTCCGGAAACTCGTTTGGGCTCATTTCGCATCTCCCCTTTCGAACAAATTATAGCATAGCAAGCAGAAAATGTCTATCTTGCTTCGGAAAGCATCCGGAACACAATCGACAATATCCATTGACCTATTGTATTGACGGGCGCACCCGTGCTGGGATTTGATTGCGTCCGGTCTTCTTCATCAGTCTGTACGATAATAACACCCGCCTCCTGCGGCTTAGCAGCAACATTTCCATCCTTATCCACTGTCAGGCTCTCATTTAGACACGGGGCCAGTGCTGCCGATTCTTCCGGGGAAATGCCCGGAAAGCTTCCGCCGCTGATACCAACGATTTTCCCTATCTCCTCCGGAGCAGAAAACAGTGGGTGCCCATTTTCCGTGATGAAGGTTCCGCCTGTAATAGCGATTTGCGCAGTAACGCTGCCTTGTGCTGCAGGAACAATATAAAAAATTGCGCCGCTTTTACTGCTAATCTGATTACCGGGGCCAAGCGTGAGAATAACACGGACGGCACCAGTGGCAGGCATAAATGCGATGGCACCGATGGGGGAATCTTCGTATTCAAACTCTAAGAAAGCATCAAGAATCGAGTTTGACACAGAAATTTCTCCACCTTGAAGCAGAATGCACCCCGCGCCAATAATCGTACTGTCACTGATAGATATTTCAGTATCTCCGTCACAGTCTATTACATAGTCATTTCTACTGTATAGATTTGATCTATCAATAGAAACAACGGTACTCGCATCTTGGTTGGAGTGACCATAAACACGAATACAATTGCTGTTTCTGCTAACACAACTAATTGTCGTTTCATCTAGTTCCACACGACTGTAGCCATTTGAGGAATCTATCAATATTCCATTTGATGCGGTAAGGCGCAGGTTATCCGTAAGAATCAGTGTCGTGGGACTCTTTTCATCGCTATTTCCGCAAACTTCTAAAATAGGGTCACCTGAAGCATTAAGTTCTCCATTTTTAATTGTCACTTTTGCGCCTTTTGTAATACGGAAATATGTGACCAATTCGTTGCCACCCAGATCCAAGACCATATCAAAATTAATCTCTATCGGTTCATCAAGGTCAAGGTAATACTCGTACTCATAAGGCATTAAGGTGATCGTATCGCACTTCTCATTGATTGCTTTCTCCAATTCAATGTCATTGCTTACCTCCACCGCCGCAGCTGTGACAAAAAGCATCAAAACAGCCAGAAGCGCTTTCATTAAGAGCCCATACATTTTTTCTAATCTCATATCATACCCTCCGATGTCATCATTAAATTTTGGTGATCGAGTTTTTTCCCGTTTCCATCCACATTCATTATACCGAATGTCGACTTTTTTCGACATATCAAATGCAATTATTCTATACAAAATGAGTGCTGAAAATAATTCCGTTTAATTGGTGATATTGCTTGTTCTCATGGACATTGAGCTATTTTTAGGGTATACTGATAATGATCAAAAGCTTTTCATGTGAAAAGAGGTTCCTTATGAAGAATATCCTGATGCTGGGCACCGGCGGCACCATTGCCTCCGAAATCACCGAAAGCGGACTTTCTCCACAGCTGACTACCGAGCAAATCCTGCACTACTGCCCCGATATTTCCGGCTTTTGCAGTGTAGACTGCTTGCAATTGTGCAATCTGGATAGTACTAACATCACTCCAAAGCACTGGCAGCTAATGGCGGATTCCATCCGAGAGAAGTATGACCACTATGATGGTTTTGTATTAACACACGGTACTGATACCATGGCCTATACTGCCGCTGCGTTAAGTTACCTTATCCAGTACAGCAAAAAGCCCATTGTGCTGACTGGCAGCCAAAAGCCCATCAATTTGGAGATCACCGATAGCAAAACTAACCTGGTGGATGCCTTCCATTACGCCGCCAGCGAAGATGCCCACGGGGTTTCTATCGTATTCAATGGTCGGGTGATCCTAGGAACCCGCGCACGCAAAACACACTCCAAGAGCTTTCAGGCGTTTTCCAGCATCAATTACCCCGAGCTGGCCGTCATTCAAGACGGTCGACTGCTGAATTATATCACCCAGGAATATCGAGAAAAACCGGTATTCAGTGATAAACTAGACCCATCTGTTGGACTGATCAAGCTGGTACCAGGGCTGGAAGCTGATTTTTTGGAATTTATGCTAAGCAAAAAAGATGGAGTTGTTATCGAAAGCTTCGGAGTAGGCGGTATCCCGACTGCCGGGGCAAAGAGCTATTACGATGTGATCAGTAACGCTGTTCGGGCTGGGAAAACCGTAGTCATGACAACTCAAGTCCCCAATGAGGGAAGTGACCTATTGTTGTATCATGTAGGCAACCGGCTGAAAATCGGCCTGGAGGTATTGGAAGCCTACGATATGACCACAGAAGCCGCGGTTACCAAGCTGATGTGGATCTTGGGACAAACAAGGGACCTGCAGAAAATTGAACAGCTATTTTACCGTCCGGTAAGTCATGATATTCTCATCAAGGCCGGTGAGAAATGAGGAAGACCTTTCCCCTGTCTGTAAAACAATAAAAAAGACGCACGGTGGTGAGCCGTGCGTTCTTTTTCTGCATAAGTTTTCTGGTGAAGCCAAATCAAAGGAGTCCAACGCATTTCCCGTTTGCGTTGATCTGAAATAAGAATATCGCGTGAAGCGGCTTTTGTCAAGGGTTTTTCCTAGTAAAATTGTGAACAAAAAGAAAATTCGCCGTTCCCCGGCATGGAAACGGCGAAGATACGGAATTAAAGAAGCAACTCGGCAATCTGTACGGCATTGGTAGCCGCACCCTTGCGTATTTGATCGCCGCAGCACCAAAGACAAAGGCCATTGGGGTCGGTAAGATCGGGGCGGATGCGGCCGACATAAACAAGATCCTGATCACTGGTATCCAACGGCATGGGGTAAATATCTTGCGGAAGATCATCGACCAAGCGGCAGCCGGGAGCTGCTGCAATCGCTGCACGAGCTTCCACGATTGAAATAGACCGTGCAAATCGGACTGTGACCGCGATGGAATGGGAACGCACAACCGGCACACGCACACAGGTACAGCTGACCTTCATCTCCGGCAGGTGCAGAATCTTTCGGCCCTCGTTCTGGAGCTTCATCTCCTCGGAAGTGTAACCTTCATATGATGGGCTGCCGATTTGGGGGATCAAATTGTAGGCAATCTGATATGGGAATACATGAGGCTGCACCGGTTCGCCTTTATACAGGGCCTCCACCTCAGCTTCCAGCTCCACCGGGCCACCGGCACCGGCACCGGAAACCGCCTGATATGTGGCGGCTACCATGC
>CALERQ010000155.1 GCA_937907305.1 uncultured Clostridia bacterium
ACGCTGGATAAGGACCTGCAGGCGATCGTGGAGCGGGAAGGTACAGTGCTGGGCCGGGGCGCCGTGGTGCTGATGGAAGCCGAAACCGGTGCCATCCGCGCCATGGCCAGCTTCCCGGATTACGATGTGACCGATGTGGCCGCGGCGCTGGAGGCGGAAAACAGCCCTCTCCTGAACCGGGCCACCGCCGCCTGGAATGTTGGGTCCATCTTTAAGGTGTGTGTGGCAGCCGCTGCCATGGAAAACGAAGTGGAACTGCCGGAGGACTACTGCTGCGAGGGATTCTACCGCCTGGGAGATCACTCCTACTTCTGCCACGAGCGGGCAGGTCACGGTACACTGAATTTACAGCAGGCTATGCAGCTTTCCTGCAATCCCTACTTTGTGGAGCTGGGCCAGCGTACCGGCACCCAGGCCCTGCTGCGGATGGCCCAGCGGCTGGGCTTCGGGGCTGGGTGCCAGTTGGCGGAGGGCGTCAATTCTTCCGCCGGGTCGCTTCCCACATTGGCGCAGGCCACCCCCGGGGAGCTTGCCAATCTCTCCTTTGGTCAGGGCAGGCTCACCGCTACCCCAGTGCAGGTCGCCGGGATGTTGGCTGCTGTGGCCAATGGCGGTTATGCGGTGCAGCCCACCCTTTTCGCGGGCAAAAGCTTTGACGGCAAAACCCTGCAAAGCGATCCCACCGGTGAACCCATCCGGGTGATGAGCGCCGAAACCGCCGAGATCCTGCGGTCTTTGCTGGTAAGTGTGGTGGAGGAGGGCACCGGCTACCGGGCGGCCAACCGCTACTGCGGTGCCGGCGGCAAAACCGCATCCGCCCAAACTGGCCAGTACCAGGCGGGCGAGGAGATCGTCCACGCCTGGTTCGGCGGTTTTTTCCCCGCCGGGGAGCCCCAATATGTCCTGGTAGTATTCCAGGAGGGCGGCCGCGCCGGCGGCCAGACACCGGCTTCTGTATTCCGGGCCATCAGCGAAGCGGTCTACTGCACCGAAAATCCCGGCCCGGCAGATTACGGCGGATAGTCCGCGAAAGGCGCGGGTCCGGGGCGCAGCCCCCCAAACCGCCCTGCGGGCGGTTTTCTGCGGACTTTGTCCGCAGCGGCGGCTCCGCCGCCGGGGGCTGCGCCCGCCCTTCCCGCCAGTCCCGGCTCCTCCGCGGACCTCCGGCCGCCGCAAATCCGTAAAAATCGCCCCTCGCCACCCCCTGCAAGGCGCAAAAAGACCGCCCCGCCGCCCGGTGCCTTCGGCACCGGGCCCCCGCCCTTCCGGGCGGGGTGCGGCGCCCCCAAAGGGGGCGCCGCCGGCGGGGCGGCCTTGTATCAGCCGCAGGGTTATTTCTTGGTGGGGAAGGTCTTGTTGACCCACGGCACCAGAATGCAGGCCAACGCCGCGGTGATCACAATCTCCGGCAGCATGTAGGAGCCATTGTACCACAGCGAATATACCGCGGAGGTCATGCCGAACTCGTTGGGCCACAGCGCGTCCCAGATCATCCACCCGGTAAGGAAGTGGCACAGGAAGCGCAGTCCCAGCGTCACCACCACGCCTCCAATGATGGCGGGACGGCTGGAGCCGAACATCGAAGAAAGCCCGATCACGGTGTAGGCAATGATATAGTCCAGCAGGATAATGGCGATCGCCATGCCCACACTGGTGGCGTACTGCACATTATCCACACCCAGGATAAGCTGCAGCAGGCTGTAAACAAAGGCGGTAAAGGTGCCCCACTTAATGCCCCAGCGGTGGCTGATCAGTACCAGCGGTACCATGCTGCCGATGGTCAGGCCGCCGCCAAAGGCCCACAGGCTGTCCACCTTCAGCTCCGAAAGGACGGTGCCGATGGCGATCATCAAAGCGCTCTCCACCAGCCGGCGTGTGTTTTGGTTTTTCATACGGTTTTCCTCCAAAAAAATAAGATCGTCCCTGATGGACGATCCGGCAAAGAAGCAGCGGAAAAGCTCCGCATTGGTAAACGCTCCCTCCGCCGGTATGATCCGGATCAGGTAATAGGGATTCGGGCTTTTGCCCGTCTCAGCGCCGCAGCGCACTCCCGGTTTGTGCGGCTTTATTTTACATCATGCCGCATTGCAGGTCAAGGGGTTTGGTGATATAATATCGGCATAGCATCAATACCGGAGGAATATGGCATGAAACCTTTGATTTTGTTTGATATGGACGGCACTCTGCTGAACAGCGTCCCCACCATCGGAGAAAGCTGCAACCGTGCCCTGGCGGAAAACGGTCTGCCGCAGCACCCCATCCCCGCCTATAACGGCATGGTCGGCAATGGCATGCGTGTCCTCATCGGCCGGGCCTGTCCCGCCGGTGCCACCGAGGAACTGCGGCAAGAGGTCCTCGCCGCCTACGACCGCATCTACACCGAGGAATGCCATAAGCCCGGCATCATCTATCCCGGCATCCCCCAGCTGCTGCAAAAGCTCCGGGCCCAGGGCATTCTCACCGCCGTTATCACCAATAAGCCCCAGCCCCAGGCGGATGCCCTGCGGGAAAGCACCTTCCGCGGCATGCTGGATGCCATTTGGGGTCAGCGGGAGGGCTTCCCCCTCAAGCCGGACCCCACCCTCGCCAAAGCGCTGATTGCCGAATTGGGGGCGATTCCGGCTGCCTATGTGGGGGATTCCCAGGTGGATATCGCCCTCGGCAAAAATCTCGGCCTGTCCACTGTGCTTATGACCTGGGGCAGCCGCACCCCCGCGGAGCTTCTCGCCGCCGATCCCAATGCCGTGCTTGCCTCCACCGCCGGGGAGCTGGAGGCCCTGCTGGAGCGGTATCTGAAGGATTTGCAAAAATAAGGAGAATACATCATGCTGAAAATACGAGCTTATGAACCGGAGGACTGGTTAGCGATTCAAAAGGCCCATGATGCCGCCCGGCAGCAGGAATTGGCACTGGCCGGTCTGCCGCAGGCCTTCCTGCCGCTTTCCATTGCCGCTGAACGGGAGGACCTGTTTGAGTATCCCGGCCTGTATGTGGCGGAGCTGGATGGCGTTGTGGCGGGCTTTGCCGCCTGCACGGAGGAAGAACTGGCCTGGCTGTATGTCGCGCCGGAGTACCAGCATCAGGGCATTGCCACTGCGCTGATAAAACACTGTATGGAGCAATTTCCGGGTATCGAATCGATCGAGGTGCTGCGCGGCAATGAACCCGCCCGCCGCCTGTACGAGAAAATGGGCTTCACCGTCAAGGAAGCGCTTTCCGGGCAGATGCCGGGGAACGAGGACTACTCTGTGACGGTGTATAGCATGCGTAAGGAATAGAATAAAATCACAGCAGGTTGATATTCTGCTCATCTTCCTGGCGGGCGGCCAGTGTCCCATAGCCTCCCTTGTGTAAAGGGAGGTGGCACGGCGCAGCCGTGACGGAGGGATTGACG
>CALERQ010000156.1 GCA_937907305.1 uncultured Clostridia bacterium
AGGCTCCCCTGTGTAAGGGGAGCTGTCAGCCGCATGGCTGACTGAGGGGTTGCCGACAAAAGGCAATGTTTCTTCTCGCCTGTCGGTGTCACGAAGTCACCGGAGGGTGACTCCGCCCCGCCGAAGGCGTCCACAAATCAGGCCCCGCAAAAAAGAGCCCTTCCAACTCCGGAAAGGCTCTTTTTGTTATTCTGGTTTATGCCTGCCACTCATTTACCTGGCGGCGCAACCAGTCGCACCAGGCATCCACCCCCTCGCCCGTCCGGGCGCAGATGGGAAAGATCTCCAGCTTCGGGTTGCGCATCCGGGCATACTCCGTCACCTTGTCCATATCAAAGTCAAAGTACGGCAGCACATCCACCTTATTGATGATGAGCGCATCGCATACGGTAAAGATCAGCGGGTATTTCAGCGGCTTATCATGTCCTTCCGGGACCGAAAGGATCATCGCGTTTTTCACCGCGCCGGTATCAAATTCCGCCGGGCAGACGAGATTGCCCACATTCTCCAGCACAATAAGATCCAGGTCCTTCGTCCCGACCTCCCGCAGGCCCTGCTCGGTCATCCCGGCATCCAGGTGGCACATACCGCCGGTATGCAGCTGGATAGACCGTACCCCGGCCCCAGCCATGGTGCGGGCATCCACATCGCTGTCAATATCCGCCTCCATCACCCCGATGCGCATTTCCTCCCGCAGCCGTTCCACCGTCCGCAGCAGGGTGGTGGTCTTGCCGCTTCCGGGGCTGGACATCAGGTTCAGCAGGAAGGTCTTTTCCCCCTTCAGCTGCTCCCGCAGCCGGTCGGCCTCCCGGTCGTTATTGGCAAAGATGCTTTCTTTGAGCTCTATTGTCTTAAATTCCATTATATCGCCTCTATTTCCTTTATGCTGATCTCACTCCCCCGCAGCAGCCAGGTCTTCTCGCTGCCGCAGTGCGGGCAGATGCGCCCATGCGCCACCGTCGGATAATCCTCCCCGCAGCCCTCACAGTGGGTCACGGCGGGCAGGGTCTCTATCTTCAGCGGCGCGCCGCGCAGCAGCTCGGTGCGGTTCACGGCCCAGTCCCAGCAGCTCACCAGCTCCTGCGGGATGGCCCCGCTCACCTCACCCAGCTCCAGCGTCACGCTGCCCACCCGGGTCAGCCCCTGCCCGGCCGCCACCTCTTCTATGGTTCGTATCGTATGGAATACGATCCCCAGCTCATGCATTATCCGTTCCTCTTTTCGGCTTTTTTGGCGCGGCGGATGCGTATTTTCCGCTTGATCATATACGGCAGGATGCCCTTCATCTTATCCTCCGCCGAGCGCATGGTGCTGCACTCCGGCAGGTCACGGTGCAGGTGAATGGCATCAAAGGCGCAGCGGGTGGTGCAGATGCCGCAGCCGATGCACTTATTGGGGTCCACCACGCTGGCGCCGCAGCCCAGGCAGCGGGCGGTCTCGGCCTTCACCTGTTCCTCGGTAAAGGCCACCCGGCCATCCTTAAAGGTCTTTCTCAGCGTCTCATTGTAGCCGATACGCTGGCGGGGAGTATTGTCATAGTTTGCCTCCTCCAGCAGCAGGTTATTCTTATCCAGCTCTATGAATTCCCGCTTATCCCGGCCGATGGTCAGGGTGGCGTCCTGCACCCAGCGGTGCAGCGAGACCGCGCCCTGCTTACCGGCCGCGATGGCATCAATGGCAAACTTCTGCCCGGTGTAGGCATCGCCGCCCACAAAGAGATCCGGCTCGGCGGTCTGGTAGGTCACGGGGTCGGCCTTGGCGGTACCGTTGGGGTTCAGTTCCACAGCGGTGCCGGTCAGCAGGTCCTTCCAGTCCACCTTCTGCCCGATGCAGTACAGCACCATATCGCAGGGAACTTCCTCGGTCGTATTATCATCAAAGGTCGGGGCAAAGCGGCCCTCGGCATTGCGGACGGAAAGACACTTGCGGAAGCGGATGCCGCTGCACTTGCCGTTTTCGGCCAGGATCTCGGTCTGGCCCCAGCCGGCATGGATCTCGATGCCGTCCTCCTCGCACTCGGTGCGGTCCTCCACACCCATCGGCATGCTGTCGTAGTCCTCCAGGCAGTACAGCGCCACTTTCTCGGCGCCGCAGCGCAGGGCGGTCCGGGCCACATCGGCGCCAATGTTGCCGCCGCCGATGACCACCACCCGGCCGGAAAGACTCTTCTTTCCTTCCAGGTTTACTTCCCGCATCAGCTCAATGCCGGCCTTGACGCCCTCGGCATTCTCGCCGGGCACGCCCAGCTTGCCGCCGCTTTGCAGGCCAATGGCCACATAGAAGCCCTTGTAGCCATGCTCCCGCAGTTCGGGGATGGTCACATCCCTGCCTACTTCCACGCCGCAGCGGAACTCGACGCCCAGGGCCCGCAGCACATCGATTTCGGCCTCAATGACATCCTTCTCCAGCCGGAATTCGGGGATGCCGTGCATCAGCATACCGCCGGGCTGCTTTTCCTTCTCAAAGACGGTGGGACGGTAGCCCTTTTCCGCCAGGTAATAGGCGCAGGAAAGGCCGGCCGGGCCGCCGCCGATAATGGCGATCTTCTCCTCAAACTCGCCATCCACCTTGGGGATGACCTTTTCGGGGACAAAGCGGGTCTCGGCGTTCAGGTCCTGCTGGGCAATAAAGCGCTTCACCTCGTCAATAGCCACCGCCTGATCGATGGTGCCGCGGGTACAGGCGTCCTCGCACCGCCGGTTGCAGATGCGGCCGCAGACCGCCGGGAAGGGGTTATCCCGCTTGATGAGCTGCAAAGCCTCCTTGTATTTGCCCTGGGCCGCCAGCTTCAGGTAGCCCTGCACCGCGATATGGGCCGGACAGGCGGCCTTGCAGGGGGCGGTGCCGGTCTCGTAGCAGTTGACGCGGTTCTTATCGCGGTAGTCGATCGCCCATTTTTCGGGGCCCCACTCGCTGGCGTCGGGCAGCTCCTGCCGGGGGTAGGTGATGGGCCCGTCCTTGGTGCACAGCTTCTGGCCCAGCTTCACCGCGCCCGCGGGGCAGCCCTCCACGCAGCGGCCACAGGCCACACAGTTTTCGCTTTCCACCTTGGCCACATAGGCGCTGCGGGACATATTCGGCGTATTAAAAAGCTGGCTGGTGCGCAGGGCGTTGCAGATATTCACATTGCAGTTGCAGATGGCAAAGATCTTCTGCTCGCCGTCGATATTGGTGATCTGATGGACAAAGCCATTCTCCTCCGCCCGGCGGAAAATATCCAGCGCTTCCTCCTTGGTGATGTACTCGCCCCGCTGGGTCTCCACCACATAGTCGGCCATATCGCCCACCGCGATGCACCAGCTTTCGGGGTCGTCGCCGCAGCCCTCGCCCAGCTTTTGGCGGCTGGCGCGGCAGGAGCACATGCTCTTGGCATACTTGCCCTCGTATTTATCCAGCCAGTAGCTGATCTTCTCCAGCCCAATGGCTTCATTCTCGCTTTCGATCGCCTTTTCCACCGGGATGACATGCATGCCGATGCCGGAGCCGCCGGGGGGCACCATGGGGGTGATCTTTTCCAGCGGCAGGAAGGTCATCCGCTCAAAAAACGCCGTCACTTCCGGGTGTTCTTCTATCTGGCTGTGCCGCATATTCAGGAACTCGGCGCTGCCGGGAACAAACAGCGGCAGGATCCAGCGTTTTTCGTGGTTCGGGTTCTTGCCGTCCAGGTTCTCCCAGTTGTACTCGATAATGCCGGTCCAGGCCATTTCGGTCAGCAGCTTTTCCAGCGGCTCCCGCTCCATCTTGGTCAGCTTCATCAGCTGCTCGGTGGTCTTGGGCTTGCGCACGCCCATCTTCAGCGCGACCTCCACCATCTCATCGGTCATCACACTGGCCAGGCCCCAGTATTCGGGGTCATCCGCCGTGGCCTTCAGTCCTATGCGGTTGGTGATCATGCTGCCCAGCTTGAGGAGGTTCTCGCGCGGGTGCTCATCGCGGGGGATCTTAAAGGACAGTTTACTCTCATCCAATGGGAAATTGGTCGGTTTGCTGCCGTTGATATCGCTCATACTCGATCTCCTTTTTTCTGCGGCGTGCCGCGTTTTGGGGGAAATGGGCGTCTTTTAGCCCAGCATAATTTTATTTTACCAGCTCCCCGCCGCAAATGCTATTGACCCTTCCCCCAAACCTGTGCTAAAATAATTTATGGTTCTGGTCTGACCAGTATATTTCGGGCTTACGCAGGGGGCTGGCCTGGGGCCCGCAGGGCGCCCCGGCTCCGCCGGGGCTGGGCGGCCGCAGGCCGCCCTACGGCGCCGTTCCGGCGCCGGCCCTGCGGGCCCCTCCCTCCCCACAAACCTTCCAAGGAGCTGAAAGCTATGCCATTCCAAGAGATCTCCTCCCCCTCCCTGCGGGAGCTTTTCGTCCAGCAGCTGGAGGGGCTTATCCTTTCCGGTGAGCTGCGCCCCGGCGACCGCCTGCCCACCGAGCGGGAGCTGGCCGACGAAATGAAGATCAGCAAAACAGTGGTGCACGAGGGCCTGCGGGAGCTGCACCGGCTGGGCTTTTTGCAGATCGAATCCCGCAAGGGGGTAACGGTGGCGGATTACGCCCAAACCGGCAGCCTGGAAACGCTGATGGCCATTATGAGCTACCACGGCGGCCTGCCGGATAAAAAAACCGCCTCCAGCATCCTGGATCTGCGCTACTACCTGGAAGCCCCGGCCCTGCGGCAGCTGGCGGCCCGCCACACCCCCGGCGACATGGCCGCCCTGCGGGCCCTGCAGCAAAAGGCGGAGGAAGCCTCGCTTTCCGGGGTAGCCCCGCTGGCGGAAGCGCTGCTGCGGTATCACCGCGGCGTTACTTTCCTCAGCGGCAATACCATCACCCCCCTTATCTTCAATGCCTTCGCCCGGGTCAACCTGGAGTTCTGGTCGGACTATGTGGAGATGGAGGGCATTGCCCGCAGCCTGCACACCCTTTCCCGCTTCACCGAACTCATCGAAGCCGGGGAGGGCGATGCCGCCGCCGCGCTGCTGCGCACCGGGCTGGAACGCTTCCGAACCGCGCTGTGCCAGTAGTCTCTTTTTTACGCCCCACTCACACTTGGTACAGGATCATACTTTTCTCACTGCTTTTCGGTGCGTTAAAAATCCAAGCCCGGCCTGGGATAGCACCTGCAAATCGCCATACAAAGCACACTCTCTGCCCTGTTTTTCGATTCGATGAAAGCCCAGGCCCCAGCTTAGGATAATCTCTGCATACTGCCACACCAAAAAACTCAGCCCCAACTATGAGAGTCCTCGCCCCTCTCTTCGCCAATATCTGCAAACCGCCGATTACGGGCCGCAGGCCGCCCGCCGTTCCGGCGGGCTGGCGGACCTCCGGTCCGCTTCGGCGGCGCTCCGCGCCGCCGGGCCTGCGGCCCGTTCTCCACAAAGACCATCCCAAAAGCACAAAAGGAGCCTCTCCGTTCTTGGAAAGGCTCCTCTTTTTTGCTTGTTTTAGCTTAGTTCAGCTTGGCCTCATCCACCATGGCCTTCAGCTCGGCCAGGGCCTTGGGGTCGCACTTCTCCCAGCTGAATTCCACATCATCCCGGCCGAAGTGGCCATAGGCCGCCGTCTTGGCAAAGACCGGTGCCCGCAGCCCCAGCTTTTTGATGATGCCCGCCGGGCGGAGGTCATAGTTCCGCTCGATCCAGCGGAAAATTTCCGCCTCGGGAATGGTATTGGTGCCGGCCGTCTCCACATAGATGGAAACCGGACGGGCCACACCGATGGCATAGCTCAGCTGGATCTCGCAGCGGTGGGCAGCGCCCGCCTCCACTATGGTCTTGGCAATATTCCTTGCCATGTACGCCGCGGAACGGTCCACCTTGGTGGCGTCCTTGCCGCTGAACGCGCCGCCGCCGTGCCGGGCATAGCCGCCGTAGGTATCCACTATGATCTTCCGGCCGGTAAGCCCCGTATCGGCTGCCGGGCCGCCCAGTACAAAGCGCCCGGTGGGATTGATATAATACTTGGTCTCGGCATCCAGCATCTCGGCGGGAATGCAGGGCTTGATGACCCGCTCGATCATATCCTGGCGAAGGGTCAGGGGGTCGGCGTCCTCATCGTGCTGGGTGGAAAGCACCACCGTGTTGACCCGGACGGGCTTTCCGTTTTCGTATTCCACTGTGACCTGTGCCTTGCCATCCGGCCGGAGATAAGCAATCTCCCCGTTTTTGCGGACGGCGGCCAGCCGCCGGGTGATGCGGTGCGCCAGGGTGATGGGCAGGGGCATCCGCTCCGGGGTCTCATCACAGGCAAAGCCGAACATCATACCCTGGTCACCGGCGCCCAGGCCATCGGTATCAATGGCTTCCTTGGCCTCCAGCGCCAGATCCACCCCCTGGGCAATATCCGCCGACTGGGTGTGCAGCGAGCAGCTGATCTCACAGGTATCAGCATCAA
>CALERQ010000157.1 GCA_937907305.1 uncultured Clostridia bacterium
CCGCCGTTTCCACCCATCCCAGCTATCATCCCGGCCGCTATGCCGTCCTCACCATCGGGGATGTCGAGATCGGCTCGGTCGGTGAGGTCCACCCCACCGTGCTGGAGAACTTCGGCATCGGCTGCCGCGCCTGGGTCGCCCGGCTGGATATCGCCCGGCTCTTTGCCGTCCGCCTGCCGGAGGCTACCTACCACGCCCTGCCCCGCTTCCCCGCTTCCACCCGCGATCTGGCCGTCATCTGCGATGACTCCCTGCCCGTCGCTGTCATCGAAAAGACCATCGCCGGTGCCGTAGGCAATATTCTGGAGCAGATCAAGCTGTTCGATGTCTACCGCGGTGCCCCTGTCCCCGCCGGTAAAAAGAGCGTCGCCTATTCCCTGGTGCTGCGCGCCGCCGACCGCACCCTCACCGTGGAGGAATGCGATAAGGCCATCGAAAAAGCGCTCAAGGCGCTCTCGCAGTATGGCATCACCCTGCGCGCCTAAAATGATAAAACAGGGAGAAAACCCGTTTCTTTGCGCTTTTTCTCCTTGTATTCCCCGGCGCTTTACGCTACAATAGTATCAGTGCATCATTCAGGGCCGCCTGCCCATCCGGCGGGCGCGCCCTATGCAGCACCGGGCCGCCCCACTTCGTTCGGGGCAGCCCTCGGCTGCGGCGGCGCGCCCGCCGCCCACAGCTTTGCACAGAAGGGAGAGTGACAATATGGCCAATACCGAACCCACCATCTCTTTTTCCATCAAGGAAGACCGGGAAAAGGAACTGAAGAGAACCCTGACCACCGTATACGAGGCGCTGCTGGAAAAGGGCTACAATCCCATCAACCAGCTGGTCGGCTATATCCTCAGCGAAGACCCCACCTATATCACCACCCACAATAACGCCCGCAGCCTCATCCGCCACATCGATCGCGATGAGCTGCTGCAGGTGCTGCTGCGCAGCTATCTGGAGCGTTAAGCGCCCTTTTTCCCCACCCTACTAAGAAGGAGGCCACCCCCATGGAAAATATGCTGGAATATAAGGGCAAACCGCTGGTGCGCAGCGGCAATACCCTCTACTACGGCAACCCGGCGGAAAGCTGCGTTGCCATGCTCAAGATCCTTTCCACCAGGGACGACGCGGAAAAGACCGCCGACCGGGTGCTGGTGCAGATCCTCTCCACCGATGAGACACTGCCCCCCAAGGATCGCATGATCAAAAAGACCGAAAAGAACGGCCTGTACGAGGCGCTCCATATCGCCTCCATCTGGCTGGAGCGTTCTCTGAACCCCTCGGCCTGATCCGCCCGTCAAAAAAGCCCCCTGAAGCCAAATTCTCGGCTCTCAGGGGGTTCTTTTTATTGCTTCTCTTCCGGCGGGTGCGCTATCAGGTACTTGATGCGGATCCCCTGCCCGGCAAACATCTCCTCGTGCTCGGTACGGGGGCTTTCGGCCGGGGCGCCCTCCCGGTGCAGGTCGTGGGTGCAGTAGTCCAGCACCCAGCCCGCCTCCTCCAGGTAGCCCAGCGAAGCCATAAACAGGTCGTCGTCATCGGTCTTAAAGTAGAGCCTCGCGCCCGGGGCCATCAGCTTTTGGTAGCGCTCCAGCTGCCGCGGATGGGTCAGCCGGTGCTTGTGCTGGCGGCACTTGGGGCAGGGCGGGCAAAAGTTGATATACACCTCATCAAATTGGTCCGCCTCATCCATGATCAAAAAGATCCGCTCAATATCCACCGCCGTCATCAGGAAGTTATCCATCGGCACGCCCGCCGCGGCATAGGCCTCCTCCGCCTTGCGCTTGGCCAGCACCAGCATTTCGCTTTTTACATCCAGCGCGATGTAGTTCTTCTCCGGGTGGGCCGGCGCCATCTGCGCCAAAAAGCCTCCCTTGCCGCAGCCCAGCTCCAGCACCATCGGCTGCCGCCGGGCAAATTGCTCCGCCCAGTGGCCGCGCAGCTTTTCCGGTTCATCGATGTAGTATTCCCACGCGGCCAGCTCCGGCCGCGCCTCCGGGTTGTATCGGATGCGCATGGTATCTCTCCTGCCTTATTTTCCGTCGTTTTTTTCGTTCAGCGGGGCAAAGCCCTCGCCCAGTATCTCGCTTACATTGCTGGTGATCAAAAACGCCTGGGGGTCGTGCCGTTTTATCAGGTCCCGCAGCAGCGGATACTCGGTGCTGCGCACCGCGCACATCACCACACGGCGCTCCGCTCCGCTGTAGGCACCGCTGGCGTTCAGCAGTGTGGCGCCCCGCCCCATCGTTTCTATAATATCCCGGGCGATCTCGGTATACCGGTCGCTGACGATCAGCACCATCCGCCCGGTGTTCTGTCCGCCCAGAATGGTATCCACCACGCTGCCGATGACATAAATGGAAATAAGGGCATACAGGCCGCTCTCGATGTTCTTGAACACCGCCATGCTGGCCACTACCACTATGGCATCCACCAGAATAATGATCTTCCCAATGGGCAAAAAGGGCCACTTACGCTGCAGCAGCCAGCTCACTATCTCGGTGCCGCCGGTGGTGGAGCCCCGCAGGAACACCACCGCCACCCCCACGCCGATGGCAATGCCGCCAAACAGCGCCGAAAGGATGGTATCTCCAGTATAGGCCGGCAGGTAGGGCGAGATCACATCCACCAGCACCGATTGCACCAGCAGCGTTTTCAGTGTGTAGATGGTCAGGCTTCTCCCCAGGTACAGCCACACCAGTATCAGCAGCGGAATATTCAGTGCCAGAATGGAAACACCCATCGGGATCTCAAACAGGTAATTAAAGATAACGGCAATACCGGAAACCCCTCCCGGGGCAATATCATTGGGGCTGCAAAAGCAGTTCAGGCCCACCGCGTATATAATACCGCCCAGTACATCCATCGCAAGATCCATCGGCAGTCGTTTTTTCCAGTCCCGGTTCAGCATACCCATGCCCTCCGTTTTCATTTTTCCGCTGGCTGTTCTCCCGGCCGTTCACTCTCTCACTATCTCCTCAAAAAGCCCCCGCAGCCGCTCCCGCTCTCCATTCAGGTACAGGTAACCTAAAAGCGCCTCCAGCCCGGTCGCCTTGGCATAGTGGCCGGGGTCGGCGTTTTTGGGCGGGTGGGCCCCGCCGTTGCGGCCCCGGCGGTATACCGCCTGCTCCTGCTCGGTCAGCAGCGGGGCAATGCGGTCGTAGGCCGCCGCCTGCGCCGTGGCGTTCACATAGGCCACCGCCATGCGGTGCAGCTCACCCACCGGGCGGCTGCCCTCCCGGGCCAGCATTTCCCGCACCAGCAGGCCGTACACGCCGTCTCCCACAAAGGCCAAATCCAGCGCGCTCAGCATTTTGGGGTCAAATTTTCCGCTCATTGCCATCACTTCACATACTCAAATTCAAAGTCCAGGATACTCACGGTATCCCCTTCGTTGATGCCCATATCCTCCAGCTTCTTGATGATCCCGCTCTGGATCAGCACCCGCTGGAAGTACTGCAGCGATTCATAGTCCTCCATATTCACACCAGTCAGGGCGTTGGCCAGCCAGTCGGCCTTCACCACATACACGCCGTCCACCACTTCCACGGTGAACTGGTTGCGGCGGGTGGCCTTCAGGCGCTCCTCCTCGGTGATGGGCTCCGGCTCATACCGCACGATGGGCGGCAGCTTGGCCAGCTCCGCGGCAATGGCCTGCACCAGCTCCTCGGTACCCTGTCTTGTCGCCGCGCTGATGGGGAAAAACCGATAGCCCTCCCCCTCCACATACTCGCGGAAGGCTTTGATCTGCTCCTCGGTGGCCATATCGCACTTGTTGCCAGCCACCAGCATGGGGCGCTCCGCCAGTTCGGGGTTAAAGCACCGCAGCTCGGTATTGATGGTCTTAAAGTCCTCAATGGGGTCCCGCCCCTCAATGCCGGAAACATCCACCACGTGCACGATCAGCCGGCAGCGGTCCACATGCCGCAGGAACTCATGTCCCAGCCCCAGCCCCTCGCTGGCGCCCTCGATGAGTCCGGGGATATCCGCCATCACAAAGCTGGTCTCGCCGTCCACCCGCACTACGCCCAGCACGGGGGTCAGGGTGGTAAAGTGGTAATTCGCTATTTCCGGCTTGGCGGCGCTCACCACCGAGATCAGGGTGGACTTGCCCACATTGGGGAAGCCGCACAGCCCCACATCGGCCAGCAGCTTCAGTTCCAGTTCCACATCGTAGCGCTCACCGGGGTAGCCGGGCCGCGCAAACCGCGGGATCTGCCGGGTCGCCGTGGCAAAGTGCTGGTTGCCCCAGCCGCCCTTGCCGCCGCGGGCCACCACCACCGGCTCATCCCCGGAAAGATCGGCCAGTACCCGGCCGGTCTCGGCCTCCCGCACCACGGTGCCCTTCGGCACCTTGATGACCAGGCTCTCACCGGTTTTGCCGCTGCACCGCGCGCCGCTGCCGTTCTGTCCGTTTTCGGCGGCGTATTTTTTCTTATACCGGAACCCGATCAGGCTGCTCATATTGGTATCCGCCTGGAAGATCACATCTCCCCCGCGTCCGCCGTCGCCG
>CALERQ010000158.1 GCA_937907305.1 uncultured Clostridia bacterium
CGCCGATTCCTGCGTCATACTGGTAAAGCGGGTCGCTGCCGAGCATACGGAACATCTCCACATTCGGCATGCAGGTATGGATCTCCCGCGCGATCATCAGCTCTGCCTCATGCAGAAGACCGGTCACAGGGCCGCAGGTATTGAGCAGCTCCATGACCTTCTCACGGATGGGCGGATAGTTGCTGCCGAGGATCGTCGGGCCGCCGGCCTGCAGGAAGTCGATATACCGGTTGCCGTCCTTGTCGTACAGGTACGCGCCCTCCGCGCGCGCCATGCACATGGGGAAAGGCTTGTTGAACGCCAGATTGTGCTGCACGCCGCCGGGGATATATTCCTTCGATTCCTCATAGACGGCGCGGGACGCTTTGCAGTGCTCGTCATAATAGCGCAGGATGACATCCTGATAATAGTCGTCCGAGACCTCCCAGATCGGCTGGCTGGTCAGCGCCTTGAGCTTGGCGTTGATCTCGTTGGGGTCGTCCCAACGGCTGATACCGCAGTTTTTCATTTTTGTTTCTCCTCCATTAACTAAAGTGTCTTTATAATTACCGCGGATGCGGAAATTATCAACCGGCAGAGCCCTCCTGTTTGCAGGCAAACAGGAAATCCCCCTAAGGGGATTGTGGCTTGTTCTTACTTATTATAGCCCCCTGTCTAATGTTTGTCAATTATGATAATATACACTATTAGACATGCGAAAGTTTGTGTAAAATGCCCGTGTACCATGGAGAAAAACGCGCCGTCTTTTGCGGAGCGAAAGACGGCGCGATGGGATGGATCAAAGCTTTTTGGCTGCGGCACGGAAGGCGAGATCCAACAGGATGACCACAGCGGTGACGCCGAGGAACACCAGGAACGCCGTAACATAGGTGCCGGAGCCGGTCTGGATGGCACCGACAATGGTGGCACCAAAGGAGGCGGGCAGCATGCTCATATTGGCGATGCTGAAATTGGTACCATAATTTTTGGTGCCGAAGCAATCGGCCGTGACGGTGGAGGTCATGGTGGGCATACCGCCATAGGAGAAGCCGATGAGCAGCAGGCCGGCCACCGCCGGGATGGCCCCGCCGCCGCGCAGAGAGAAGAGCAGCAGCAGGCAGGAAAGGATGAAGCAGCCGACATCGGTGAGCATGGCGAAGGTATTGCCCTTTTTATCGAACAGGGTACCGAACGCCAGGCGGCCAAGACCGTTGCAGACCGACTGCAGGCCCACGACCAGCGCCGTGATACCGGTGGCTACGCCAGCTTCCACCGCGATGTAGCGAGAATGGCCGATGACACCGGTGCCGATCATATTGGAACAGACGATGATGAAGAACAGCAGCCAAAAGGCAGCGGTCTTGACCATCTGACCGGTGGTGTATTCCCGGCGGGCGGAAGCCGCCGCCGAACCGGCCGGAGCGGCCATTTGAGGATTGGGGACGACCCAACGGCTGCCGATGAGAAGGACAACCAATGTGGCCGCGCCCAGCAGCAGGTATGTGGTGCGCCAGCCCATGGCGGAATTGAAAAGGCGATCGGCGAGATTGCCCATGATGAGGGTGCTGCAGCCGAAACCCATGAGCAGCACACCGGAGGCAAAGCCCTTTTTATCCGGGAACCAGCCTACCACGGTACCAAGGACGGCATTGTAGGAGAAGCCGACGCCAAGACCGATGAGCCCGCCGTAGGAAACATACAGCAGCCACAGGCTCTGGGCGGTGATGCGGGAGCAGAGGAAGTAGCCCACAAAGCACATCACCGCGCCGATGAGAACGGTAACACGGGCGGAAAGACGGCGGGTGACAAAGCTGCCAGCCAAGCCGCCAATGCAGAAGCAGGACATGACAATGGTGAAATTGAGACCCAGCTGCGCGCTGGTCCAGCCGAATTCCACCGGGAAGGGCGAGGAGAGGATGCTCCAGGCGTAGATGGTGCCGGTGAAGAGGAACATGATGCAGCCCGCGGCCAAAATAGCGGCACGGGCGGGCAGTTTACGCTCAGCCATAAATATGCGCGGTCTCCTCTCCGTTCAGGACTCGCAGGCAGCCATCGGCCAGGGCCTGCATCTCATTTTCGCCGGGGACTACCACAAACTCACCGAGGAAGCCGGCATAATCCTTGACCGTCTCACAGAAGGACTTGGAATAAGCGATACCGCCGGTGAGGACAAAATAATTGACCTTGCCCTTGACGAGGACGGCCAGGCGGGCCAGGCCACGGGCAACACCCAAAGCCATAGCCTCGTAGACCATCTGTGCTTCCCGGTCGCCATCCTCCGCCATTTTTTCCACCACACGGCTATCGGAAGTACCAAAATAGCTGGTAAGGCCGCCCTGGCGCTGCAGGAGCTTCATGGTGCCGGCATAATCCAGACCGTCCTTGGCAACCTTGCGGGTCAGCAGATAGTCGGGGATCAGGCCGGCACGCTCCGGGCTGAAGGGACCTTCGTCATCGGAAACGATATCGATAATGCGGCCATTGCTGTGCAAGCTAAGCGATATACCACCGCCCAAATGGGCCACAACGATATTACTGTTGTGATAATCAATGTTCTTCTCAGCGCAGACCTTCATGGCAGCGGCGCGCATATTGAGGTTGTGGGCCTGGCCGACACGGCGGACATCCTTGAGACCGGTCAAGCGAACCAGTTCGATGAGCTCATCGACGGTGACGGGGTCATAGATATAGGCCTTGACACCGGCTTCGTTGGCAATATCATAGGCGATAGCACAGCCCAGGTTGGAGGCGTGATGATTGACGGGGCGCTCCCTGAGGGCTTCGATGAGGACGGGAGTAACCTCGTAAGCGCCGGAGGAAACGGTGGTAACGGCGCCGGTCTTCTCATTGACACAGGAGGGCAGCAGACCGCCGCGGGCCACAACGCCATCCAGCTCGGTAACCTTTTCGCCATGGGCGGTCAGCGCATCCCGGACCAGCTTGGTGCGCATATCCTTTTGATCGTAGATCACGGCATATTTTTTGATCTCAGCAGCATCGTGCTCGATGTTCTCCTTCCAGACCTGCTCGCCATCATGGTAGAAGGCGATCTTGGTGGAGGTGGAGCCAGGATTGATGACAAGAATCTTCTTCATGGGAAATATCCTCTCTTTTTCTGCGATTATTTATTCAGTCCTGCCATCAGGCAGCCCAGGGCGATGGAACACAGCTTGGTCTCATCATTATCGGCACGGCTGCACATGACAATGGGGATATCAGTGCCGACGATGACACCGGCGGCCTTGGCGCCCAGGATATCGCCCAGGGTCTTGCCCATGATATTACCTGCTTCGATATTGGGGACGATGAAGATATCGGCATCACCGGCAACCTCAGACTTGAAGCCCTTGACTTCAGCACAGTGGGCGGAAACCGCAAGATCCATGGCGATGGGGCCCTCCACCAGGACATTGGGGCCGAACTCGCCAGCTTCGCCCAGCTTCTTCAGCTCGGCGGCATCCACGGTAGCGGGCATCTTGGGATTGACCTTTTCCTTGGCACAGAGCACAGCGACTTTGGGATTTTCGATCTCCAGCGCCTTGGCGACCGGCAGGCAGTTTTTGATGAGACCGATTTTCTGCTCCAGGGTGGGATACAGCACCATGCCGCCATCGCTGGTAAGCATGAGCTTGTGATAAGCGCCCAGGGTATCGAAGGTCATGACATGGCTGAGCAGGCCGTGGACCGGCAGCCCGGTTTCTTTATTGAGAATGGCTTTGAGGAAGATGTTGGTATCCACAAGGCCCTTCATGAGGAAATCGGCCTTGCCCAGGCGAACCAGCTCGACGGCCTTGGCGCAGGCTTCGGTCATATCGTCGGCCTGGACCAGCTCGGCATTCCGGAAGGTAACGCCCTCCTCCTTCATCACACGCTCGATGGTGGGGATATCACCGACGAGAACGGGGCGGATCATGCCGGCCTCCTCGGCTGCGGCCATAGCCTTGATGGTATCCACATCCTGCGCGGCGGCACCGGCCAGCACCATCGGCTCGCCCTGCTTTGCTTTTTCCAGCATCTGTTCAAAAGAAACGATCATTGAGAGTCCCTCCTGATATTTTTTAGGATCGCCCGCTATGGGCAGTGTTTTCCACCTACTATTATAGGAAAGGGAAATTAGCCTGTGAAATGCACCATTTGAATGACTGTTATTCCGTCCTAATGAATGACTATCATTCCAAAACAGCATTTCCTTTTTGCGCAGGGAGGGTGTATCATAGATTCATCGGAAGCCTCCTGGAGCGGGAGGGTTCCTGATAGGATTTGAACCGTTTCCTCATACTTCTCCTTATTTGGTTTTCCGGGGTGCCACACTTTTTTGTCAAGACTTACGACCTCCCAATGTCGATCGTCACTTTTACATGGCACGCCCCTCCCCTGCTGGGCATTCTCCCCCGGCAGGGGATTCCTCTATATATGGATAAATCTTTTTGCGGAAAATGCATAAAAGATATTTGTCGTTTGCAGAAAATTATGATAAAATAAATGTATACAGCATCGAATGTATCCGCTAAAAAGCCCAAAACCGGAGGTATGCCATCATGACAATTTTTCAGTTGGAATGCTTTTGTGCCCTGGCCGACTCCCTGAACTTTACCCAAACGGCCAACGCCATGTTTATAACCCAGCCCGCGCTTAGCCGGGCCATTTCCTCACTGGAACAGGAGCTGCAGCTGACCCTGCTGCAGCGCACCACCCACAGCGTAACCCTGACCCCGGCCGGCAAGATCTTCTCCAGCGAGTGCCACAAAATGCTGAAGGAATTCCAGCGCGGCAGCGAACGGGCACGCTCTGCCCAAGCGGGCCAGATCGGCAGTGTGCGGATCGGCTTCCAGCGGGATAATTTTGAAACCTATATTGTGGATTTTGTGAACCTGTTCCGGCGCAGCCACACGGATATCACCCTGGAGCTGCTGCCGTTGAGCGTCAACGAGCTGAACAACGCCCTGCAGGAGAAGATGGCGGATGCGGTGATCTCCGGCGGTCCCCCAGCCACTGAATCTATCCGCAGCCTGATGATAGCCAATTTGCCGGAATGTGTAGCATTGCCGCTGGATCATCCGCTCGCGAACAACGACATTCTGGATATGCGCGACCTGAAGAACGAGAAGTTTATTGCCATGGCGCGCTCCATTTCCTGCTCCGGCTTTGAATCCATCATTCAAAAATCGCTGGCAGCGGGTTTTGAGGCGCAAATCGTGGCGCAGGTGGACCTGCTGCCCACCCTGATGACCATGGTGGCCTGCGGACAGGGCATCTCCATTCTGCACCGGGATATGCTGCCGCGCAGCAATGGGCGTATTGCCTTTGTGCCGCTGCGCAGTGTTTCCTACTTCCGCCGTTGGCTGATGTGGGACATCAACAACGACAACCCCTGCCTGCAGCCGCTGATCGCGCTGGGACGCAAGTGGCAGGATGACCTGGAATATCCCGTAGAATAAACAGAACAGAATAAAATCCCCCCGGTAAAGAGCAAAATGCACCTTTCCCGGGGGATTTTTTTGCGCAAAGAACATCCGGCACAAGACAAAACGCCCTGCGCCGGATGCCGGTATTTCTCTGAAAAGAAAGAATAAAAGAAGATCTAAGATCTAAAAAGATTATTTCTGCTCCCGGCCGATGGCGAGACCTTTTTCAAAGGCTTCTTTATTGAGCGGCAGCAGCTTGGGCTTTTTGGCCATCTTGTGCTCGATGGTGGACCAAACGACCTCAGGCGGGACGACCTCGGTATAGCCTACATAGACGCCCAGCATGATAACATTCAGCACCTTGGCGTTGCCCATTTCCAAGGCCATCTCGGTAACAGGAGCTTTGACAAGCTTGACATCATCACGGCCGATATCGTCGCTGACGATGGAGCTATTGATAAACAGGGTACCGCCCTTCTTCAGGGTGGGCAGGAACTTCTTGAGGGACGGACCATTCATAACAATGAGGTCATCCATCACATCGCCCAGGGGCGCACCGATCTCCTCATCGGAGATGGCGACGAAGCAGTTGGCGGTACCGCCGCGCTGCTCGGCACCATAGCTGGGGAAAAAGGTTACATTCTTATTGGTAGCATCACAGGTGGCAGAGGCCAGGAATTTGCCCAAAGTCATAACGCCCTGACCGCCGAAGCCGGCTACGCACAGATTAGTTTCCATTTATGCGCTTCTCCTTTCATCAGCGATCGCGGATCACACCCAGAGGGTATTCCGGCAGCATTTTTTCTTCGATGAACTTCAGGGAATCCAGAGGATCCAAACCCCAGTTGGTGGGACAGTTGGTGACGATCTCTACCATAGAGAAGCCCTTGCCGTCCAGCTGGTTTTGGAAAGCCTTATGGATAGCCTGCTTGGTCTTGATGACATTTTGAGGGGTATTACAGCTGGTACGCACCAGATAAGCGGGGGCAGTCAGCTGATTGAGGATCTCGCACATATGCATGGGATAGCCGTGTTCCTCGGCAATACGGCCCTTGGGGGCAGTGGAGGCCTTCATCCCGATAAGGGTGGTGGGAGCCATCTGGCCACCAGTCATACCGTAGATACCATTATTGATGAAAATAACGGTGATGTTTTCGCCGCGGTTGGCAGCGTGGATGGACTCCGCCATGCCGATGGAAGCGAAGTCGCCATCGCCCTGATAGGTGAACACCAGAGTATCAGGGTTGGCGCGCTTCATACCGGTGGCTACAGCACAGGCACGGCCGTGGGGCGCGGTGGTGGTATCGTAAGCGATATAATCCATGTGCAGACCGCAACAGCCAATGCCGAGAACGCTGGCAGCGCGATCAACAAGGTTCATCTCATCCAGCACTTCGCCGATGAGCTTGATAACGGTACTGTGCATACAGCCGGGGCAGAAACCGGAAACTTTATCCTCCTGAATGGTTTTTGTCCGCGAATAAATCTTTTCCATTCTTTCCCCTCCTTTACTTATTCAGCAGCTTTTCTACTGCTTCTACTACGGCCTCACGGCTCATGACATTACCGCCGGAGCACAGGCAGGTTTCGATGGGGCAGCGGCCACGCACGGCGTGATCCACATCCTCTACCATCTGGGCGGGTATGGACATCTCTACATCGAGAATGGTATGGCAGGTACCATAGTCCAGCTTATCAAAGGCAGCCTTGGGGAAGGGGTGAACGGTGATAGGACGGATGAGGCCGACCTTCTTGCCTTCGGCGCGCATCATCTCTACCACGGATTTGGCAATACGGCCGGAAATGCCATAAGCGGCGATGACCACTTCGGCGTCCTCGGTGCAGTATTCCTCTACCATAACATCCTTTTCCCAGGAAGCATACAGGGCAGCGGCTTCTTCATTGACGCGCTGCATCTTATTGGTATCCCACTGGCCGGGCTCGATCCAAGAGCGGTTGGGCAGATCCAGCTCGTGACCGATGCAGGCCCATTTCTTCTTGCTCTCACGGATAGCGGCGACTTCTTCCTCGCTCTTCATCTCGGGCAGCTCTACCGGCTCCATCATGGTACCGATAACGCCATCGGCCAGGATAAGGACGGGGTTGCGGTCACGGTCGGCCAGGTCAAAGGCCTTGTAGGTCAGATCCACGGCTTCCTGCACAGTGGCGGGAGCCAGACCGATCATCACAAAGCCGCCGTTGCCGGAAGCCTTGGTAGCCTGGAAGTAATCCTGCTGGGCGGGCTGAATGGCGCCTACGCCGGGACCGCCGCGGGAGATATTGGCATAAACGATGGGGATGCGGGCAGCAGCACAGTAGCTGATGCCTTCGCTCTTGAGGGCGATGCCAGGGCTGGAGGAGGAGGTCATGGAGCGGGCACCGACGGAAGCGGAACCGTAAACCATATTAATAGAAGCGACCTCGGACTCACCCTGGACAAAGTTACCGCCAACTTCCGGCAGGCGGCGTGCAAAATACTCGGGAATTTCGTTCTGGGGGGTAATGGGATAGCCGGCAAAGAAACGGCAGCCGGCACGAACAGCTGCTTCAGCGATCGCTTCGCAGCCTTTCATCAATACTCTTGCCATAGCTTTAGTCTCCTTTTATTTGTATACTTCGATAGCGCCATCCGGGCAGATGCGCGCACACATACAGCAGCCAATGCAGTCATCATTGACCGGCTCCACATACTCGTAGCCCTTGGAATTTACCTTAGTTCCCAGAGCCAGAACATTCTTGGGGCAGAACTTGATGCAATACTGGCAGCTTTTGCACCGCTCGGCAATCACAACGACCTTTGCCATACCATGAAACCTCCTTCCGGATACGAAATGATAAGTATTTATCTTTTAGCGCAGGGAACTTTCTCCCTGCAGCCACGGATACCTGAGATGCAGCTCCAGCGGGAGGACCGGCAGATCATCGGGTTCCTCGTCTCCGGCGTGGAGCGGCTGATAGATGGTTGCGAACTCCATAGTGCAGTATGGGTCCAGCATTTCGCGGGTTTTGGCCAGGCCCTCCTCATACTCCTGCCGGGTGGTAAACAGCCCATTATTGGGATTAGCCACAAAGCGGAGCTTGGGCAGCTGCAGATGAGTCACCTGCAGGATCTTGCTGAGGGTGCCATCGATATGTTCGATATCGCAGGACCAGGGACGGTAAGCATTGACGATATAATAGACCGCTGTCTTTTCACGGTTGAGGGCCGGAGCATAGCCGCCCACCGCCCGCGCGCCGATATCATCTCCGCCGACATCCATAACGACACAGCAGTCGGGGTCCCGCAGCAGGCGGTTAACGCCGCCCACCTGAGTCGGTGCATCCATGAACTGTTTTTCAAAGTGGAAGTGGACGCCCAAGGCCTCCATCTCTTCCGCCAGGTCACGAGAGCGAAACAGGGGCTTTGTCATATCCAAATCAAAGAAATGCACAGGAAGCGGCTGACACTGAGCCAGGTGCACGGCAAGGTTAAGCGCGATCTCGCTTTTGCCGCTGCCGGCTTCACCCAGCAGCACAAAGTTTTTGTAATTGGCACAGTTCTGTTCCAGGTACCCTTTCCAGCCCATCCAAACCAGCTCCCCTTTCTTCTATAAATAGCTGTCTTTACACCTTCCATTTTAGTAACGATTGGATGGTATGTGAAATGCAAAGAGTGTATAAGTGTTATCACGCCCTAATTTACACCGCTTTCTTTTAATGAACACACAGCAAAGAGAATTGACAAGAAAGGTAAAATACAATATAATAATACAGAAATATAAATTCCGCAAAATAAAATTATAGGAAAACCTTGAGCGGTTTCGCCTAAACCCTGATGGGCATGGCGGCTCCGCCGGATCGACCTGAGCGATCCCGGGTTGCAGGAGAAATCCGGCAGCCTTCCGCCCTACTTTTGAAAAAAGGCTCTTCCCCACCACGATGCCGGCTCCTATAGGGTGCCGGTTTCCTGTGGTGTACTCCGGGCCTGGTGATACAGGCCCATTTATTTTTTTGCTGCTTTAGTTTTCTGCTGCTAATGCTGAAAGGAGACCCCTATGACCCCCATTCCCGTTGAACAAGCCCTTACTCTGCTCTTACAGGCAATTCGCCCCATCGAAGCCGTAGAGTGGCTGCCTCTTCATCAGGTATGCGGACGCATTGCCGCGCATACTGTGCTGGCCCGACTGCCCCAGCCGCCTTTTGACCGCAGCGCCATGGATGGCTATGCCCTGCGCAGCACCGATCTGACTGAGAAACTGACCCTTTCACTGCAATCCCCTGCGGAGGCCCTGCTGCCAGGACACGCTATGCCTATTACGACAGGCGAACTGATGCCGAAAGGCGCGGACTGCATGATCCAGCAGGAAGCCGTTACGATAGCCGACAGCAAAGGACAACTGCGCTTTGCGCCAAAGGCCGGGCAGAATGTATGCCCGTGCGGCGGTGAGATGGCTGCCGGTATCTGCCTGCTGAAAGCTGGTGAACGCATTACCCCAGCGCATATAGGCCTGCTGGCAGCTGATGGTGCCGCTGAAGTAATGGTGCGGCACAGCCCCCGGGTAGCCGTTATCTCCATCGGAGATGAATTGCGGCAGCCCGGAGAACCCCTGGGGAAAAATGAGGTGTATGACTGCAACGGGCCGATGCTGACTGCCCGGCTTGGCTGCTTGGCTGCTTGAACTTTGTAACCGAATACCACCTATGCCGGGATGAGATGTCCGAATTGCGGCAGGTGATAGATAATGCCCTGAAAAGCTGTGACGCGGTGATTACCATCGGTGGCGGTGCGGTAGGCAGTACCGACCTGATGCCGGAATTGCTCTTCCAAATAGCTAAACCGCTGCTGTTTGGCCATGTTATCATGAAGCCGGGCGGGCATATGGCAGCCGGCCTGGCCGGAGGTAAGCCTATTTTCTCCCTTTCCGGAAATCCATTTGCGGCAGTCGCGACCTTTGAACTGCTGTGCCTGCCCGCCCTGCTGCACCTGGCTGGGTTGGAGCAATGTATCCCCCGCCGCGCCACCCTGCGGCTGCGGGGGAGCTTTTCCAAAGCCAATAAGCGCAGGCGCTTTCTGCGGGCCATGGCGCAGGGAGATACTGTAACACTGCCGGTATGCAGCCATGCTTCCGGTTCCCTGTGCGGACTGACGGACTGCAACTGTATGATAGATGTGCCGGAAAACTGCCCGGCACTGACCGATGATGATATGGTGGAGGTCGTTTACTTTGCGTAATACACGCTGCGGTGTACTGCTGCTGGCCGGCGGCAAGAGCAGCCGCCTGGGCCAAAACAAGGCCATGCTGGAGCACGATGGTATTCCCATGATCCAACGCATCGCTGAACAGAGCGCCGCCTTCCCCGAAAAGATCCTCTCTTCCCCCGTAGACCTGCCGGTGGATGGCTTTTGGCGCATCTCCGATGACATCCCGGGCTGCGGGCCGCTGGGCGGCATTGTAAGCGCCCTGCGCCGCTGCCGCAGCGAGGCCCTGCTGGTGCTGAGCTGCGACTTGGCCTGTTACCGGGCGGGGCTGGGGGATTATCTCCTATCTTTCCTGGATAGCGGGTGGTCGGCCTGGTGCCTGCGCAGCCGGGATGGCCGGACACACTATCTGTGCGGCGTTTATACCAAAGCAGCCCTGCCCGTGCTGGAAGCCATGCTGGCACAGAACCGTCTAAAGATGTCGGAAGGCTTCGCGGCAGCGGGCGGCCATGTGCTGGAGCTGCAATATACCGTCTTCCCGGACCGTATGATGACCAATATCAATACCTGGAAGGACTACTATGCCATCTTCCGGCCACCAGTCTTTGCCATCTGTGGATTGCACAATACCGGGAAAACCACCCTGTGCGAAAAGCTCATTCAGCACTTTAACGGAATGGGCTACCGTGTAGCCAGCATCAAGCACGATGGACACAGCTT
>CALERQ010000159.1 GCA_937907305.1 uncultured Clostridia bacterium
TTTGAAGGAGGGCAGGCGACGGTTGAGCTGCTCCACCTGCTCCCGCACGGCGGCGGTGTGGGTGCTTATTTCATCAATGCTGTTCTGCATATCCACCAGTGTGTAGATGCTGATGCCCAATATGACCAGCAAAATTCCCACCGCAGCCAAAAAACGCTTCATCTGCCACGCTCCTTTGCCACGATATCACAGCTCCCGTCCGGACACGCCACCATCAGGTAGATATCCTTGACCGCAAGCTTTTGGGCGGCGGCTTTCTTTTCCACCCAATTCATGTCTTTTCCGCTGCGGCGCAGTGCTTCATGCATCACGCTGCCCTCGCACACCACCGTCAGGGCAGGGGCGTTTTCCTGCGGCTGATCCGGCAGCGAAAGCACCTGCGGCGTCACCGGGCGGTTCTGGTACTTCTGGTAGACGGAGAGCTTTCCATTGGTCTCCACCACCGCGAACTCCACCTCCTCCACCCGGAAGATGCCGTTCTGCCGCAGCTGGATCATCAGGTCATCAGCGGAAAAGCGCAGCTCCCGCATTTCCCGTTGGTCTATTTTTCCATCGTGGATGATGATAATGGGCCGCCCGGAAACAATGCGCCGCAGCCGGGCGCTTTTCAGGCAGAAGAAGGAGGTCAGCACCTCGAAGCACATGAGTGCCAAAATGGGCAGAAGCCCCGCGAACATGGGACTGTCCGTTTCCTCAATGGTGAGGGTGGCAATATTGGAAATGAGGATGGTGATGACCAGCTCCGAGGGCTGCAGCTCCCCGATCTGGCGCTTGCCCATCAGCCGGATGCCGAACACCACCACAAGATACAGGATCATCGTCCGCAAAAATGTGACCAGCACAAAAAATCACCTCGCATGGAGGGTATTATTTACGGATTTGGGCGGCATATTCCCGCACATATTCCGGCGGCCGCGGCGAATAATGAAAAAGAATTTCCCCGGCAGGGAAAATCATATTTTCGGTGAAGAAAACCGCATCGGGCGGCGTCACCGCCTTGACAGGCGCAAGCCCGCTTCCATCGGGCGCCAGCCTGCCCGCGGCGCTTCCTGGCCCGCCTGCGGTTTTCCCCTGCCGGGAAAGGTTCGCGATCTGCCGGGGAGCGGCGCCGAGTGGAGGGAAAAATGATGCCGGAAAAACTGGATAGCAGTATTGTGCTGCTGCGGGAGCGCATCGAGCAGGGAATGCGCGGCTCCGCCGATCTCATTTTGGATGAATTTGAACTGGCCGGGGTAAAGGGCCTGGCATTTATGTTCGATGGCCTGGTGAGCAATACCCAGGTCAGCGATTTTTTGCTGCGCCCCATAAACCGCATGGCCCCGCCGGAAGCCGCCCCGGAAAAGCTGTGGGAGTACCTGCGCTCGCAGTTTTTGTTCAGCAGTGAGCAGGGAGTGGTGGAGACCTACGAGGATCTTTTTACCAAGGCGATGAGCGGCTTTGCCATGGTGATGCTGGATGGCGTGCCCCGGGCGCTCTCGCTGGGCTATCAGGGCTTTGAGACACGGGGCGTGGGGGAACCCGCCATGGAGAAGAACCTCCGCGGCTCCCGGGAGGGCTTTACCGAAAGCAACAATACCAATACCGCTATGGTGCGCCGCCGGCTCAAATCCCCCAACCTGACGGTGGAAACGCTGTACCTGGGCCGGCAGAGCCGCACCAATGTGCGTCTTTGCTACCTCAGCGATGTGGCGGCGCCCGAAACGGTGGAGGCCGTGCGGCAGAAATTGCGGGAGACTTCTCTGCCGCTGGTGCTGGACAGCGGCTTTTTGCAGGCGTTTATCGGCAAGGGAGCGGCGTCGCTTTTCAGCGGGACGGGCACCACCCAGCGCCCCGATACCCTGTGCGCCAAGCTGACCGAGGGCCGGGTGGGCGTCATGGTGGACGGCAGCCCCAATGTGATGATCGCGCCCTACCTCTTCACCGAGCATTTCCACACGCTGGATGACTATACCCAGCGGCCCTATTTCACGGCGTTTGTGCGGCTTTTGCGGCTGGCGGCGTTCTTCCTTACGGTGCTGCTGCCGGGCTATTATGTGGCGGTGGTCACCTTTCACCCGGAGCGCATCCCGCGGATGCTGCTGCCTGCCTTTCTCGGATCGGTTTCGGCCACGCCGCTTTCCGCTATGGGGGAAGCACTGGTGCTCTTTTTGCTGTATGAGCTGCTGCGGGAGGCCGGGCTGCGCCTGCCGGATGCCATTGGGAATACCCTCAGTGTGGTAGGCGGCATCATCATCGGGGATGCCATTGTGACCGCCGGGCTGGTGGGCCTGCCCATGATCATCATTATCGCGCTGACCGCGGTGAGCGCCTTCGCGGTGCCCAGCCTGTACGAGCCGGTGACCATCCTGCGCTTTTTGTTTATTTTTATCGGCGGGATATTGGGACTTTACGGCATGGTGCTGGGCTTTTTGGCGCTGGTGGTCAACCTGTGCAGCCTGCATGCTTTGGGCACACCGCTCACGGCACCCATCGCGCCGTGGCAGCCCCGCGCCCTGCGGGATCTATTCTGGCGCAGCGGCTGGCAGCGGCTGGGGCAGGAGGACTACAATGTGTCCTCCGCCCGCCAGCGGGAAAGGGGGCAGACCGATGACCAGGACGCGTGAGATCAGCGGCAGCGGGCAAATATTCGCCCTGCTGGTATTGTCCCAGTGCTTTTGGCTGCTGTGCTGCCGCCCGCCCCTCGTCAACGGCCTGCTGAGCATGGCGGCCTCGGCGGTCGCCTATGGGGCGGTGTTCCTGCTGGCGGTATTCTGCCGCCGCCGCGCTGCCCAGGGGGAGGAGACCTTTCCGCCGGTGCTTGCCGCATGGGGCGCACTCCTTGCGGTGGGATATTTCGCGGTCACGGCCGGGCAGCTGCTTTCCGCCGCCCGTGTCCTGTTCGAGGGCGCGTTTTCCCCGCTTCTCCTGCTGCTGGCGCTGCTGGGCGCGGTGTGGGCGGCCGCTGCCGCCGGGCAGGAGGCCTTGGGCCGGGCGGCCTTTATCAGCCTTTTTTTATTTTTGGCCGCGGCGCTGCTGCTTGCCCTTGGGGTGCTGCCGCAGGCCACCGCGCTCAATCTCCGCCTGCCCGAAGAGGATCTTTCCCGCCTGGGGGAGGAGATATTATTCATCCTGCCCCGCCAGATGGAACCCCTGCTGCTGTTGCTGTTTGCCCAGCGATGCGGCCGGCCGCGGTCTGCCGCCCTGCTGCTGTGGGTGCCCGCCGGTTGGCTGCTGGGCGGTCTTTTGCTGCTGCTGGCGGCGCTGGTGCTGGGGCACTACGGCAGCCTGCAGCCCTACCCCATGATGCAGCTGGCCCGGTCGGCCGGACTTTCCGGCATGGTGCCGGTGTACTGCTTTTTGCTTATCACAGCGGCATTTTTCCGGCTTACCGGCCTGGCGGTTGCCGCCGCGCGGTTGGGCGGTATGGCTGGCTGCCATCCAAAATGCTCCCTTTGGGCGGGCGCGGCGCTTTCTCTTGGCGGGGTGGTGCTGCTGCACTATACCGGCTGGCCGGATGCCGCTGTCCATCCCATCCTGGCTGTGACGGGCCTGCTTTGGCTGATTTTTGCCCTGCTGCCGCCGCGGGGCGCCGGGAATAAGCGGGACCGGCGGCGTTAGCGGCTCAACAGGCGCCAGCCCGATTTCATCGGGCGCCAGCCTGCCCTCGCCGCTGCCTGGCCGTTCACCGCTTCTGCCCGCCGCCCCGCCCTTTGCTTATCTTCTCATTCAGGAGGTCCCCATGCCGTTTCGCCGCTTTTTTGCCCTGCTTCTGGTTTTTGCGCTCTGTCTGCTGCCCGGCTGCGGAGAGCGTCCCATCTCCTCCCGGCTGGTCCTTTCCTCCGTGGGGGTGGAATGCTCCGCCCGCCCGCTTACCGCCGTGCTGGAGGTGATCCGGGAGGAGGAAAATGAAACCATCACCGTGCAGGGGGAAAGCTTCACCGCCCTCTTTTCCGCCGCCGAGCGCCAAACCGGGGAACCGGTCTACCTCGGTGCGCTGCAAAGCATCGTCTTTTCCGGCGTGCCCGATGGCAGCACCCTGCGGGGGTATCTCCGTGCGCTGCTGGCCGATGGAAGAATTTCCCCCAATACCCAGATCGCCCTGTGCGGGGACGCCCTTTCGCTGTATGATGGGGAAGCGCCCACCGGGGAGGAGATCACCGCCCTGCTGACCCACCAGTATACCGATAGCCGCCGCAATGGGCTTAAGGAGCTGCTGAACCTGCTGGAGGGCACCGGCCGGGATGGCCTGATCCCCTGGCTGACAGCGGAGGAGGGCACGCTGCGGGAGACGGGCGCCATCGCCACCGGGCAAAGCGATTACACCGACCCCGGGGAGCCGGAGGAGATTTGCCTTCTGCTGCTGGGTGAGCGCCCGGAAATGCGCTGTCCGCTTTCGGTCGGGGCAGGGGAGGCCAGCATCCTGCTGCGGCGGCTGGCCCTCTCCGGTATCAAATGGGAGGGCGAAGCCCCCACCCTCACCCTGACGGCGGAAGCCGCGGTGCAGTCCGCCGATGGAAACATTCCCCGGGAAGCGCTGGAAGCGGCCCTGCTGGATGATCTGCAGCGGCGCCTGGCCGCGTTGAATGCCCAAATGGCCCGCACCCGCAGCGATCTGCTGGGACTTTCGGCCCGGTCGGCGCTTTGCGGTCACGGCCCGCAAAATATCGCCCTGGGGGAGCTTCGCTACACCATTCATCTGGTCCTGCGGGATCCCCGCGGACTTTTGTCATAGGGCGCATTTTTTGGCACCCCTGTCCTTTTGCTGCATCCGCCGCAAGTATTTACATCACATCATCCGGCGCTTCCGGCGCACAGTAGACTATGGGGCGGCGCATCAGTGCGGGCGCGGCCCCGCTTTTGGGGGAAAGGGGGTGAAATCCTTTGAGAAAAGCAATACGCACAGGCTTTTGGATCTTTGGCGCCGCGGTGCTTATGATACTTTCGGCCGCGGTATACTGGCAGGCCCGCCTGCCGGATGAATACGCCCTGACCCGCGGCGGCAGCCTTTGCTTACCCGGCAATATTACCGCGGTCTACGGCGAGGAAACCGCCGTGGCCCGCAGCGGGGAAACAACGGCCGAAGCCCAGCTTCGTCTGCCGCTGGGCGTTTCGGTCAAGACCGTTTCGGTGCGCTATGTGCAGCGGGATACCGTACTGGTTTCCGGCCGTCCCTTCGGTATCAAGATGTTTACCGAGGGACTGATGGTGGTGGGCTTTACCGATTTTTCCGCCGATGGCAAGCGCATCAATCCGGCCCGCAGCGCGGGCCTTGCCACCGGGGATATCCTGCTGAGCCTGGACGGCATCACATTGACCTCCAATGAGCAGATGGGCGCTCTGGTACAGGGCAGCGGCGGCCGCCCGGTGCGGCTCGTATATCAGCGGCAGGGGCGGCAGTACACCGCCCGCCTCACCCCGCAAAAGAGCCTTTCCGACAGCCGCTGGCACCTGGGTCTTTGGGTGCGGGATAGCTCCGCTGGTATCGGCACCGTCACCTACTTTGATGAAAACGCGCGGACCTTCTCCGGCCTGGGGCATCCCATCTGCGATGTGGATACCGGCGAGATCATGACCCTTTCCACCGGGGAGGGCGTCGAGGCGGTCATCACCGGCTATACCCCCGGCAAAAGCGGCTCTCCCGGCGAGCTGAAGGGCCAGTTTGTGGCGGGGCATACCTTTGCG
>CALERQ010000160.1 GCA_937907305.1 uncultured Clostridia bacterium
GACCGGCAATATTTACCCGGTACTCCCGCTGCAAAGTTTCCACCATACCGCGGTTCACCACCTCGGCGTACAGCCCCTCAAACGGCAAAAACAGGATACCGAATTCGGTGGTGTGGGGCGGGCAGATATACTTTTCCCGGATGTCTTTGGCCTCCATGCGCACGGTGAGCAGCAGCTGCCGCACCGCCGATTGAATTGCCGCCGGGTCACCGGAATCATAGGCATCCCGGAGGGCGGCATAGCTATCCCCGGGGAATTTGGCATCGATGGGCAGCCAAATAAAACTGCCATCTTCCGCGGGAAGTTTGACAGCGTATTCCACCACATTGCGGCTGCCGGGCACCGTAACCACATTTTTGCCATACTGCTCCGGGGTGAGGATGTCCTCCAGGATGGCGCCAAGCTGCACTTCGCCCAGGATTCCACGGGTTTTCACATTGCTGAGGACCTTTTTGAGGTCGCCAACGCCCTGGGCCAGCGACTGCATTTCACCCAGACCGCGGTACACCTGCTCCAGCCGGTCATTCACCAGGCGGAAGGATTCGGTCATGCGGTCATTGAGGGTCTTTTGCAGCTTTTCATCGACGGTTTTGCGCATCTCGTCCAATTTTGCATTATTATCCTGGCGAATGGTGGAAAGCTGGCGTTCCATGGACGCACGCACATCCTCCAGCGCGCGCGTGGACTGCTGGGAGAATGTGGATAGTCTGTTCTCGAACTGGGTGAGTTGTTCCAGCAGGGCCCGGCTTTCGCTTTGCGACTGGGACTGCTGGGACTGCATGAGGTACTTGCCGAGGGTGAGAATATCGGCCTGCACCGAACGCTCCAGGTCGCTTTGCAAGCGCTGGAGCTGGGTAGAAATATCATTTTGGCGGGACTTTTTGACCTGCGTAAGCAGATAGATGAGCAGGGCGATGATGAGGACGGCCGCCCCCAGCAGCACCCAACCCAAGGTTTGCTGATCCATAGGTTTTCTCTCCTGAAATTTGGCCAAATGAGAACTGTTGTTCTTCTACGATTCTCATTGTAGCACAAATGTTCGCCGGTGTAAAGGGGCGAACAAAAGTTTGTAGGAATGAACGAAAATTCTAACATTTTGGGGGCTTGACAATAGGCAGAGTGCATAGAAAAAGCCCCCGATGAGGGGGCTTTTCTTGAGAAAGATCTTAATCCTTGCGGAGAATGATGGCGGAGCCGGCAAGCGCGAGGGCCGCGGCGGCGACAGCGACAGCAACGAGGTCATTGGCGCCGGTGGCGGGGTTTTTCTGGTCATCGGTCTTGGGGGTGTCTTCGGTGCGGTCGATGATGACGATTTGAGTGGGGCCTTCTTCCTCGACGGGGGTGATATTGCCCTTGGCATCAGCAGTTACCTTGGAGCCAGCAGAAACAGTTGCTGGATCTGTCGCTGGGGTAGAAGCATTGCCAGACTTAACAGTAATATCTTGATTTGTTTCAATGGTAACGCTTACATCGTAGGAAGGCTTGGGATCGCCGTTCTCTGTACGCTGGTCGCCCAAACGGATATCACCATTGGAACCCTTTGCAACGGTATTGGTGAAAGTGTTGTTCTCAATGGTGGCACTTACAGAAGTTCCTTCGGCTGCATTGACGATACGAACAGGGGCAAAGTAGTCATTTGAAGGATTTTCAAGACCACAACCATTAAAGGTATTATTAGTAATGTTTACAGTGAGAGCGTCGTTCTGCTTATGGTTTACATTGATAGGCACTGAACAATTAGTGAAAGTGCAACCCGTAACAGTTACTGAGCCACCTGCAGTAATATGTAGCCCATTATCAGATGTAGTATGAGTACCAGTCAATTTACAATCTTCAAGAGTAAAGTTCATAGTGCTGTTGAAATTTGCTTCATTGCGGAACATAAGGAAGTACTTCCCGTCATTTTCGCAATTTTTAAGTGTAACATTCCAAGTAACGCTATCATTGGAGGGCTGTCCCCAAACCGCAAAGTTCTTTGCATTATAAACAGTCACTGTTACAGTAGTATTCGCGGCCGGATACTTATAACCACTTCCAACAGTGCCGAAATTATTTTCTCTCTTTTGGAAATCTGCACCATTACCATAAACGGTTATATCTTTATAAAAATCAGGATGGTCAAGGCTGGATGCAATAGTCGCATTTTCCAAGCAATACATTGTTGCCCCGGAGGAAGCAGCGTTAAGCGCATCTTCCAGCTTTGCAAAGTAGTGCTCTTCTCCAGTCACATTATCTACATAAATAGTGCTTGTACCGAAAGAATCTTTAGTAATACCATCCGGATATTTAACATCCCCGGACAGGCCAGCTGCCATGGAAACGACAGGCAGCATGACGGCCAGCATGAGGAGGGCCAGCGCCAGGCTAAGGAACTTTTTCATAAGACATTACCTCTTTCTTTTTTTTCGGGGTTTCCCCTCTTTATTTCCGGCAGGTCAATCATGTTTGCGGACAAACATGAAATCCCCCATATGGGGGATGCCGGTAAGGATATTTTAGCGATTTTACCGGATAAAGTCAAGAAAACAGTGGAAGTTTTTTCATCTTTGTAGGAGTTGCCAAAAGTGGGGAGTAAATTTTATGCAAAAAGCAGAGGCCCGGTGAGGGGCCCCTGCTGGGGAGATCATTCCTCCCGCTTTTTGCGGGTGGCACGGACGATATTGAGGGCGATGATGCCCGCCACGCACGCCCCGAGGAACATGGGCATGAT
>CALERQ010000161.1 GCA_937907305.1 uncultured Clostridia bacterium
CCCCGCCGATGACGGCAATTCCGGCTTCAATTTCAATGATGACAGCGAGGATGGCCTGCTGGGCGGCTGATCTCATCGGCCGACCCCGTAAAGCGGAGGTGTAAAATGGTCTTTTCCAGCCTTACATTCCTACAGTGCTTCCTGCCCCTCTGCCTGCTTTGCTACTTCCTGGTGCCGTCCAGGTGGCGCAATGGCATCCTCTTTCTGTTCAGCCTGCTGTTCTATGCCTGGGGCGAGCCGGTCTATGTCCTGCTCATGCTTTTTTCCACGGCATTGGATTTCACCTGCGGTCAAATGGTGGAGCGCCATCGGGGACAGCGGGGCGCCAAAATCGCGCTGCTGGTCTCGGTCTGCACCAATTTGGGGCTCCTTTGCCTCTTTAAGTACAGCGATTTCCTCATCGCCACCGTCAATTCCGTCTTTGGTACAGCCCTCCCGCAGCTGGGGTTGCCGCTGCCCATCGGCATCAGCTTCTACACCTTCCAGACCATGAGCTACACCATTGATGTTTACCGGGGCGAAGCCAAAGCCCAGAAGAATATCATCACCTTCGGTGCCTATGTCACCCTGTTCCCGCAGCTCATCGCCGGGCCCATCGTCCGCTATCAAACGGTGGCGGAGGAGCTGGAGCAACGCACCTGCACCCCGGATCTCTTTGCCGAAGGGGTCAGGCGCTTTGCCTGCGGCATCGGCAAAAAGGTGCTGCTGGCCAATAATATCGGCCTGCTGTGGGAGGCGGCCTCCGCCGTTTCCTCTCCCACGGTGCTCGCCGCCTGGCTGGGGGTCATCGCCTACGGCTTCCAGATCTACTTCGATTTTTCCGGCTATTCCGATATGGCCATCGGCCTCGGGCGCATGCTGGGCTTCCGTTTCCTCGAAAATTTCAATTACCCCTTCCTCGCCGATAGCATCACCGATTTCTGGCGGCGGTGGCACATCTCCATGGGCACCTGGTTCCGGGATTATGTCTATATCCCGCTGGGCGGCAACCGCGGCGGCCTGCTCCGGCAGCTGCGCAATATCGCCATCGTCTGGCTGCTCACCGGCTTCTGGCACGGCGCCAGCTGGAATTTCGTCCTGTGGGGCGTGTATTTCGGTCTGCTGCTCCTGCTGGAAAAGCTCTTCCTCCTGCGCTGGCTGCAAAGGCTCCCGGCCATCCTGCGGCACCTGTATGCGCTCCTTCTGGTCACCGTCAGCTGGAATCTCTTTGCCTTCACCGATCTCGCAAAGGGCTTTGCCTGGTTCCGCGCCATGTTCTCCGGGCCGCTATACGATAGCGGCAGCCTCTATCTGCTGCTCACCTACGGCCTTCTGCTGGTCATCTGCGCCCTGGCGGCCACTCCGCTGGGCCGGCGCTGCTGCCAAAAGCTGAACGCGAAGCTCGGCCAGCGGGCCCTCACCCTCGTGGATTGCGGCGGCCTGCTTTGTGTTCTGGTCACCTCCATGGCCTATCTCATCAGCGGCAGCTACAATCCTTTCCTCTACTTCCGATTCTGAGGTGAAACATCATGCGCAATAAGTTTATAACCTCATTTTTCTGCCTGCTGCTGGCGGTTTCGGCTTTGGCCGGGCTGCTCCTGCCGGACCGCTACTACTCCGAGCGGGAAAAGCGCACCCTCCAGCAAAAGCCGCTGTTCACCGCCGCCGGCTTCATTTCGGGCAAATTCAGCGATGACTTGGAAAACTACCTCTCGGATCAGGTCCCCCTGCGGGATGACTGGGTGAGCCTTAAAACCTACCTGGAGCTGGGCCTGGGCAAGCGGGAAAGCGGCGGGGTCTACATCGGCCGGGATCACTACCTCATGGATCAGTTCACCTCTTACAGCAAAAAGCAGCTTTCAGTCAATGCGAAAGCGCTGGCCGCCCTGCAAAAAAAGCTGGCGGATGAGGGCATCCCCATGCGGACGGTCCTTGTTCCCGTGGCGGCGCAGGTCCTCACCGATAAGCTGCCCGCCCATGCCCCGGTGGCGGATTATTCCGCCATTCTCAGCGTACTGACCGAAGCGGGCGTGGCCGCGGTGGATGTTTTTCCCGCCCTCTCCGCCCATAGGGATGAAAGCATCTATTACCGCACCGATCACCACTGGACCAGCCTGGGCGCCTATTATGCCTACTGCGCCTGGCGCGGCATCACCCCCGCGGCAAGTGAATGGACGCAGGAGGTCCTCTGCGATAATTTTCGCGGCACCACCTGGAATAAGGTGCCCCTGGCCGAAGTCCCCGCCGAGGAGATCACCGCGTGGTACAAAAACCGCAGCCATCCGGTCTGCTACAATGACGGCGAGTACCGGACCGACAGCATTTACGAGGGAAAATACCTTTCCGGCAGCGATCAGTACGCCGTGTTTCTCAATTCCAACCAGGCCCAAACGGTGATCCAGGGCAGTGGCCAGAGCGGCCGCCTCCTGCTCATCAAGGATTCCTACGGCAATACCTTTGCCCAGTTCCCGGCGGAGGACTTCGCCGAAGTCCATGTGCTCGATCTCCGTTTTTTCAAGGGTGATGTGGCCCAGTACGCCGCCGAAAACGGCATCACCGAAGCGCTGGCCCTTTACGGTACCCAAAACTTCGTAAAAGACACCAGCCTGCTCCTCCAGCAATAATTCCCCGCCCCAAGGCTCCCTCTGTAAGGGAAAGCTGTCACCGTACCAACCAAAAGCCTCCCTTGTGTAAAGGGAGGTGGCGAATGAAATGAGCCGGAGGGATTGAC
>CALERQ010000162.1 GCA_937907305.1 uncultured Clostridia bacterium
GGTAGCGGTACGCAATACCGGCTCCGGTGTTCTGCCGGAGGAGATCCCGCGGCTCTTCGACCGCTTCTACAAGACCGACCGCAGCCGCAGCCTGGATAAAAACGGCGTGGGCCTGGGGCTTTCCATCTGCCGCACCATTATGAATGTCCACGAGGGCGAGATCTTCGTCCGCAGCCAGCCCGGGGAATACACCGAGTTTGTATTCGGCCTCAAGGCCGACCCTGCCCACTACAAAAAAGGCGTCAACCGCAAAGCCCCCATGGTAGATGCCAGCTTTACCACATTGCCGGCGGCCCCCGCTGCCGGCCGGGAGGAGAAACAGCATGAGAAACCGCAGCAATGACAGCAACTACCACTGGGATTACCAGGATTACCGGGGCAACTACGGCCAAAGCCCCGCCCGGGGCCGCAAAAGCGGCGGCCTCAAGTACTTCCTCATCGCCATGGGCGTGGTCATCCTGCTGGTGGGGGCCCTGTGCGTCGGGGCCTCCGTCTGGGGCGGGAATACCACCCCGCAGCCGGACCCGAACCCCTCCATCGGGGGTGACCAGCTGGAGCACCTGCCGGAGATCGACCAGCAGAACAAGCCGGAGGATAATGTGCCGGATACCACCGAGGACGGCCTTTTGACCCCCGCCGGCATCTATAAAAAGTGCGCCCCCTCGGTGGTGGGCATCATCACCTACGGCAGCAGCTCCACCGCGCAGGGCAGCGGCATCATCCTTTCGGCGGAAGGCTACATCATCACCAATGCCCATGTGGTCAGCGGCGGCGAAAAGTTCGAGGTCGTGCTGCAAAATGGCGATAACTACACCGCCTCCGTCATCGGGGCGGATAACCAGAGCGACCTGGCCCTGCTTAAAATGCAGAACCCGCCCGAGGGCTTGGTCGCCGCTACTTTCGGCAACAGCGATGAGCTGGAAGTCGGCGAAATGGTAGTCGCCATCGGCAATCCCGGCGGCCTGGCGCTGGCCTCCACCCAAACCGTCGGCTACATTTCGGCGGTGCAGCGCACCATTACCACCGAGCTGGGCTACACCATGGTCTGCATCCAGGCGGATGCCGCCATCAATCCCGGCAACAGCGGCGGCCCCCTCATCAATACCTACGGCCAGGTGGTGGGCATCACCTCCAGCAAGCTGGTGGAGGAAGGCTACGAGGGCATCGGCTTCTCCATCCCCATCAATACCGCCCTGCCCATCCTGGATGACCTGATGCAGCACGGCCGGGTGACCGGTCGGGCGCAGCTGGGCATCACCGTGGTGGAAGTAAGCAGCAATGAAGCCAATTACTACGGCATCCCGGCGGGTCTGCGCATCATGTCCATCAATGAGGACAGCGATGTGGGCCGTCAGGGCGCCGAGGTCGGCGATATCATCACCTCCATTGATGGCTGGGCCATCACCACCCGCGGCGATTGCAGCGATATCCTGGCGCAGCACAAACCCGGCGATACCGTGGAAATAAGCCTGTACCGGGCCAGCCGTACCGGCCGCGGCCAGACCTTCACCATCACCGTCACCCTGCTGGGGTCCTAAGCATCCCCCAAAAGCCGCCCGCGGGCGGCTTTTCTGCCCCTTGTGCCATATTGCCCATAAAACCGCGTAAATTCCGGGCAAACCTGCCAATGGCATTTCGGCCGGGTGCATCGTATAATAAAGGCGGAGAAAGCAACCCGCATCGACACAGTAAGGAGGTGCCGAACAATGAAAAAGAGAATATCGGCCGTACTGCTGGCCCTGGCCATGCTGCTCACCACTGCTCACGCCATGCAGATCTATGTGGATGGCAGCACCCTGGGCTGGAAAAATACGCTGACCCTGGAAGTGGAAAGCGGCGACAGCATCGATAATGTCAAGCAGAAGATTCAGAAGACGGGTGTTTCGGTAGATGGGAAATGCCTATTTTTCGGCAACAGATTTTTAGATAATGGCCGCACTCTGGCGGATTATAATATCCAGAAGGAAAGCACCCTGCAACTGACTACCTTTCTGGATGTAGCCGATTCAAAGGGACTGTCTGAGGCTCTGGATTCCGATGCCGCGGTCATCCGCCTGACCGGGGACATCAACATCACCGCCTATATGGCAGTGAAAAGAGCAGTGGCCATTGATCTGAACGGCCATGTGCTGAAAAAGATCGATGACGGGGCCAGCAACTTGATCCATGTCATGGAAAATGGCGAGCTGACGCTGATCGACAGCAGCCCCAATACGGTCCATAAGTTTGATAAGAGCAGCGCCCTGTGGACACTGGTGTCAGAGGACGCCGAGGATGAAAACATTGTCGAGGTAAAAGGCGGCGTCATCACCGGCGGCACCGGCACGGGAGAAGCAGGAAATACCTGCGGCGGCGGTATCTATGTGACTTCCGGCGGCACCCTCCTCATGCGGGGCGGCAATATCGTGGGCTGCACGGCCCATCAGGGCGGCGGCGTTTATGTGGAAAACGGCGGCCGGTTCGAGATGTCCGCCGGGACCATTACCGGCTGCGTGGCCGGGCAGGAAGACGGCAAGACGGCTAACGGTGTATCCATCGCGGAGGGAGGACAGTTTGCGCAGTCCCCCGGTGCCCAAATCACCGGTGATATCACGGGAGCCTATAAGGTGACCTTTGTAACGGAAAAAGAAAATGAAGTACCGTCCCAAATCCGTGCCAATGCCCCTGCCGCCCGGCCCACCGACCCCACCAAAGAGGGCCATACCTTCATCGGCTGGTACAATGGTGAAGACAAGTGGAATTTTGAAACCCCCGTGACCACTGATTTGACCCTGACGGCAAAGTGGCAGATCAACCAGTACACCATCACCTTTGATACCGCCGGCGGCAGCGAGGTCGCTCCCATTACCCAGGACTACGGCACGGCCATCACTGCCCCGGTCAATCCCACCAGAACAGGTTACACCTTTGCCGGCTGGGATAAGACCATTCCCGCCACCATGCCGGCCGAGAATATGACCATCACCGCCCAGTGGACGGTAAACCAGTATACCATCACCCTCAAGCCGGAAAACGGCGGGCAGGATATCGTCATTAAGCAGGATTACGGCACCGCCATCACGGCCCCGGCGAACCCTACCAAAACAGGTTACACCTTTACCGGCTGGGATAAGGCAATCCCCGCCACCATGCCGGCCGAGAATATGACCATCACCGCCCAGTGGCAGGTCAACCAGTACACCATCACCTTTGATCCCGTCGGCGGCAGTGAGGTCGCTTCCATTACCCAGGACTATGGTACGGCCATCACCGCTCCGGCGAACCCTACCAAAACAGGTTACACCTTTACCGGCTGGGATAAAACCATCCCCGCCACCATGCCAGCCGAGAATATGACCATCACTGCCCAGTGGACCGAAAACCGGGTCATTGTCATCATCCGGCCGGATGACAGCAAGGATGAACCGAATCCCGGCACCGTCCACCAGTGGGGCCCCTGGCGCT
>CALERQ010000163.1 GCA_937907305.1 uncultured Clostridia bacterium
GCTGGCCCGCCTCGTCATAGCCCACATAGCCGGGGGGCGAACCAATGATACGGGAAACGGAATGCTTCTCCATAAATTCCGACATATCCAGCCGGATCAGCGGCTCCACATTGTCAAAAAGCTCCTCGGAGAGCACCTTCACCAGCTCGGTCTTGCCCACGCCGGTCGGCCCCACAAAGATGAAGGACGCCGGGCGTTTTTTGGCGGAAAGCCGAATGCGGCTGCGGCGCACAGCGGCAGCCACGGCGTTCACCGCCTCGTCCTGTCCAATGATCCGCTTTTTCAGACCGGTCTCCAGGTCGGCCACCTTCTGCAGCTCGCTTTCCTTTACCTTGCTGGCGGGGATCCCGCTCCACAGTTCAATGACCTTGGCCAGGTGGTCCTCCGTCACCGGGGAGTTAAAGGCCGCGTCGTGCAGGGCGTCCATCCGCTCCTCCAGCCGGGCGATCTCGCTTTTCAGCTCCGCCATGCGCTGGTAGTCTATCTCCGCCCCCTCCTCGGGGTTGATAACATCACTTAAAAGGCGCTGTTTTTCTTCCCGCTCTGCCGCCAGCTTATCGTACTCGGTCTGCGCCGCGCACTCCAGGGAGGCCGTCGAGCAAGCCTCATCCAGCAGGTCTATCGCCTTGTCGGGCAGGAAGCGGTCCAGAATGTACCGCTCGGAGAGCACCACAGCCCGCTCCACCATAAAGTCACTCACCTTTACACGGTGGTAGTCCTCGTAATACTTCTTGATGCCCCGCAGCACCTGGATGGTGTCCTCAATGGTCGGCTCTCCCACCTTCACGGCCTGGAAGCGCCGCTCCAGCGCGGCATCCTTTTCGATGTTCTTGCGGTACTCGTTAAAGGTCGTGGCGCCAATGACCTGAATTTCCCCGCGGGAAAGGGCAGGCTTCAGGATATTGGCGGCATTCATGCTGCCCTCGCTGTCGCCTACCCCCACCAGGGTGTGCACTTCATCAATAAACAATATGACGTTGCCATGTTTTTTTACGTCCTCTACCAGGCCCTTTACGCGGCTTTCAAACTGCCCGCGGAACTGCGTGCCAGCCACCAGTCCGGTCAGGTCCAGCATATACACTTCCTTTTGGGCAATCTTGGCGGGCACCTTGCCCTCCACAATACGCTGGGCAATGCCTTCGGCAATGGCGGTTTTGCCCACGCCGGGCTCGCCAATCAGGCAGGGATTGTTCTTGGTGCGGCGGTTTAAAATCTGCACCACGCGGTAAATTTCCTTTTCCCGCCCAATGATGGCATCCATCTTGCCCTCGCGGGCCTTGCGGGTCAGGTTCTCGCAGTAGTTTTCCAGATATTTGTACTTTGGCGCGCCTTTTTCAGGTTTATCCTTTTTGGGCGGAGGGTTCCCTTCTCCCTCGACATTTTCCTTTTCGCGGTTCATCATCCCGCCAAAGAGATTCTGCATAAAGGGGAACGGCATGGCCCCGCCTTTTTCAAAGCCGTCCTCGCCATCCTCCTCCATGTCACCCATCACTTCCATCATCTGGTCGCTCATTTTATCCAAGTCCTCTTCGGAAAGACCCATCTTGTTCATCAGGTCATCCACCGGCTTCAGGCCCAGCTCCCTGGCACACGGGAGGCACAGCCCCTCGCTTACCGTTTGTCCATTCTCCATCCGGGTCATATAAATGACCGCCAACCGCTTTTTGCAGCGGGAGCACAGCATGTTATTCTTATCCATCGTTCCACTTCCTTTCGTGGGGAATATCCTTCCGCAGGGCAGCCACACCGCCCGGCCCTGTTTTACGGCGGCACAAATCCGCGCTGACTGCGTCAAGGGCCTTGTCAGGCATCAGTCCATTTTCAATGGACATAAGCCTGTCGGCGGCCCATTTCCTTGTCATCCCATGATTTTTACCGCCGTAAAACGGGTGCGAACACTTTCTAAAATAAAACCGCTTTTATTGTTATGCCCGTTCCCGGGCAGGATTTACACAGGAAATTCAAACTGCACAAACCAATTGAGGATCGTCGATTTCTGTACCACGGCGGTATTCAGCCAGCTCCACTCATTTTCGCTAAAGGTGATGAGCACCGCCGCCGCCATACCGATGAGATAGCACAGCAGAAAGGCCTCCGCCGCGCCCAGCACACCGCCCAGCACACGATTCACTCCGCCTACCACCGGCACCCGGTTCACATTCCGGGTCAGCTTTGCCAGTGCCCGCACTATAACCATCGCCACCAGGAAAATGACCAGAAACGCCACCATCGTCAGCAGAGCCACCATCACGGTCCGCAGGGCATCCCCTGCCGCCCCGGTAATGGTATCGGTCGGGTCTATGCGGTCCAGCAGCTCCGCGAAGGTTTGAAGCTTCTGCCGCAGGGTATCGCTCACAGCTGTTTGCAGCCGCTCGGCCAGATAGCCATCGTACAGCCAGGCCGCGGCCTTGCCGCTCAGCAGCGCCGCTACAATGCAGGCCGCCGCCAGTCCCAGCAGGTGAATAAAGGAACTGACAAAGCCCCGCCCCACCGAGCGGATCATCACAAACAGGATCACCGCGATCAGCGCCAGATCCCAAATCAATGAAGGGGTAAAAATATCTCTCATTTTGCCGCCCCCTTTCTCTCTTTTCTTCGGTTTTCGTTGTCATGGCGGCACAGCTCCATTTTGTCTCGGGCCGACCCTCCATTCCATTCCGGGCAGCCCTCGCCCATTTCGCTGCACCGCCCCCGGCCCTCTGCCATTACAGCCGCCGGTGGGTCAGCCCCTCCTCGGTGATGCAGTAATAGCCGTTCTGCCAGGGCGCTATCTGCTGGATACCGCTCTCCTCCCGGTCACTCACTTCGGTCAGGGCGGCATCGCCCAGCAGCAGGGTGTTTTCGGTCAGGATCAGCACCCGGTTCTTCTCGGTATGCAGGGAAAGCACCCGCTCCGTCACGGTTCTGGTGCCCACTGCCGTCAGCGTGGCGTCGTAGGCCGTTACCGTTACCCCGACCGTCTCCCGGCTGTCCCCGCAGGCGGTGTAAAGCGTCCCGCCTTCGCTGATGGCCATCGCCGTCGGCGTTTCGGCAAAGCGGGCCTCGTACAGCACCGCCCCACCGGTGGAAATCACCCTCGCGCCCCGGTCGGTCACAGCCAGCAGGTTATCACCGCACCACTGGGCCTTCAGCAGGATCTCATCCGGCCAGCTTAGGGAGACCGCCGGCTGCCGCCCGGTCATATCGTGCAGCTTGATGCCGCACCCCAGGGCTCCGCCGCCGCTGGTCACACCACCGGCCGCCAGCCAGGTGCCCTTGCCGTTCAGCGCCAGCACCGAAAGGTAGCAGTCCCCGCTCTCCAGCAGGAAGATCTCCTCCCCGCGGGCGTTATACACCGTCACCACGGAAAGTCCGCTGCCGCCCCGCCGGGAAAGGGCAATGGTCCCTTTATCGTTCAGCGTGCCCCCCAGCAGAATGCCGCTGCCGGTGCCGCTTTGCAGCGTTTTGGTCTTATTGGTCAGCATCCAGTCGGTGCCGCCCACATCGTAGGTCAGCAGCCTCCCGCCGGAATACACACTCACAGGGCTGTTGTAGCTGTGCAGGAACTCCCCGGTGATCACACCCCCGGTATTGTATACCGTCACACTGCCCTCGGCGCACAGGGCCACGCCGCCCTTTACCCCGATGAGCTGCCTTGTTTCCTGCCGGTCCAGCGTCACAGGGAAGCCCTTGCCCCCCCGCAGCGAGGCCGCGAGGTTCGTCAGGTGGCTATCCCACCCCAGCTGCCGCCCCACAAAGAAGGTCAGCCCGATGACGGCAGCCACCGCCAGCACAATCGCCAGCTTTTTGGTTCTCCGCCAGTTTTTTTTACGGCGGCGTCTGCGGCGCGCTTCTTCAAACTCGGTCAGTTCGCTCACAGTTCCGCCTCCTTTTGCTCATAGAATACCCGCTCCAGATAAAGCCCGCAGGCTGGGGCTGTTTTGCCGGCTCTTTCCCGGTCCTCACTGCGCAGGATGGCCATGATCTCCCCAGGGGGATATTTGCCCTGCCCTATTTCCAGCAGCGTCCCGGCCATAATGCGCACCATGTGGTAGAGGAACCCATTCCCTGTCACCGCCAGGTGTATTTCATCGCCGGTTTGGGTCACGGCGCATTCGGTCAGCGTGCGCACACGCTCCTCCGGGGGGATCTTCCCCCCCGCCGCGCAAAAGGCCGAAAAATTATGGGTACCCAGCAGCCTCCCGGCCGCCTCATTCATCGCGGCGGTATCCACCGGCCGGGGCAGCTGTACCGCCTTCCCCTCCCGGAACGGATCCCGGACCGCGCTTTGGTACCAGCGGTAGCGGTAGCGCTTGGCCACGGCGTCATACCGCGGGTGGAAGTCCTCCTCCACCGCGCGGCAGCCGGTCACCGCTATCTCCTTGGGCAGGTTCACATTCAGTGCCCTTTGCAGCGCCTCAGGCGGGATGCGGCAGCCCTCACATTTCAGCGCCGCCACAAAGCCCGCCGCGTGCACTCCGCTATCGGTGCGGGAGCAGCCGGTCAGCTCGCCCCGCTCGTCAAAGAGCCGTTCCACGGCATCCTGCACGGCGCCGCAGATGGTCGGGGCGTTCGGCTGGACCTGCCAGCCGCAGTAATGGGTCCCCAGCCAGCGCAGGGTCAGTTTGTATCGCATGGATGGAGCACCCCCAGTCTTATCGTATCACAAAGTTGTTACCAAATCGTTGGCAATAGATTAACATATTTGTTCAGCAGAATTACTCCGGCAAAAACCGCCGCGGTCACCACACTGGAGATGAGATCCCGGCCGTGCAGCTTCATCTGCTTCATGCGGGTGCGGCCCTCGCCGCCGTGGTAGCAGCGGCACTCCATGGCCAGCGCCAGCTCATCCGCCCGGCGGAACGCCGAAACGAACAGCGGAATGAGAATGGGTAAGAGCGCCTTGGCCCGCTGCATCACGCCGCCGCTTTCCAGGTCGGCGCCGCGCGCCTTCTGGGCGGACATGATCTTGTCCGTCTCCTCGATGAGGGTGGGGATAAACCGCAGCGCGATGGTCATCATCATGGCCAGCTCGTGCACCGGCAGCTTGATCTTCTTGAGGGGCGCCAGCAGCCGCTCTATGCCGTCGGTCAGGGCGATGGGCGAGGTGGTGTAGGTCAGCAGCGAAGTACCCGCGATAAGGCACAAAATCCGCACCGACATGAATACCGCCGTCTCGATGCCCTCCTTGGTGATCTTGAGGAACTTCCACTGCCACAGCGGGTC
>CALERQ010000164.1 GCA_937907305.1 uncultured Clostridia bacterium
CCGGAAGGTATTCCATGTGCCGGATGGCGCGAGTCTGCTGGCGGCGATCATTGTGCTGGCCATTATGATCCTGCCGTCCATCATCAAGGTCTCCGTCACGGCGCTGGAGGCAGTGCCCACGGAATATGAAGATGCTTCCCTGGCGCTGGGAGCGACACCCATAGAAACATATTTCCGGGTATCGGTACCGGCGGCCAAAAGCGGCATAGCGGCCGCTGTGGTGCTGGGCGTGGGACGGGCCATTGGTGAAGCGATGGCGGTGATGATGGTTTCCGGCAACGCGACCAGCCGGATGCCGAGTCTATTTGAGAGCGTACGGTTTTTGACCACGGCGGTGGCCAGCGAGATGTCCTATTCCTCCGGCTTGCAGCAGCAGGCGCTCTTTTCCATAGCGCTGGTACTGTTTTTGTTTATTATGCTTATCAATGCCGGGCTGAACCTGCTGCTGAAGCGGAACAAGGAGGGCTGACAGAATGAAGCAACGACTAAGCGGCAAACGACGCGCCTATGCCACGACCATGAAGATCCTGATGGGGATAGCGGCAGGCATGACGGCAGCGCTGGTGCTATTTTTGATCGTTTATGTACTGAGTAAAGGCCTGCCCAACTTGAGCTGGCAGCTGCTTTCCACCGCGCCCAGCTACCTGAGCGGTACCATCGGCATCTGGCCGGATATTCTGAATACCCTGTATATCGTGCTGGCGACTATTGTAATAGTGGTGCCGCTGGGCGTTGGGGCGGCGATCTACCTGACCGAGTATGCCGCGGGGAGCCGCATAGTAGCGGTAATAGAATACGCGGCCGAAACACTTTCCGGGATTCCTTCTATTATTTATGGCTTGGTAGGTATGCTGTTTTTCTGCGAATTCTTCGGGATGCAGACCTCCCTTATCGCGGGGGCTTTGACCCTTGTTATTATGAACCTGCCCACCGTGATGCGCACCACGCAGGAGAGCCTGAAAACGGTGCCGCAGAGCTACCGGGAGGGCGCCTTCGGCCTGGGGGCAGGCAAGTGGCGGGTGATCCGCACCGTGGTACTGCCGGGCTGTGTGGATGGTGTTATCACCGGATGTATCCTTTCGGTCGGGCGTATTTTGGGAGAATCGGCGGCGCTGCTTTTCACGGCCGGGTTCGGTCATGTGCTGAATGACTTCTTTACCGCAATTACCAAGCCGGGCGCGACCCTGACCGTGGCGCTGTACTTCTATGCCAAGGAGGACGGTGAATTTGGGGTGGCCTTTGCCATTGCCTCGATCCTGATGGCGATGACGCTGCTGCTGAATATCGCGGCCGGGCTGGTGACAAAGCACTTTGGAAGGGAGAAGAACAATGAGTGACATCATAAGCGTGCAGGACCTGAACCTGTGGTATGGGAACCACCAGGCGCTGCACCATATCAATATGGAGATACCGGAAAAGAGCATTACGGCCTTTATCGGGCCCTCCGGCTGTGGCAAATCCACCCTATTGAAAACGCTGAACCGGATGAATGACCTTGTAAAGGGCGTGCGCATTACAGGCAGCGTATGCTACCTGGGACAGGATATCTACGCGCCTGAGGTAGAGGTAAGCGAGCTGCGGCGGCAGATCGGCATGGTATTCCAGAAGCCGAATCCTTTCCCCATGAGCATTTATGATAATGTGGCTTACGGTCCACGGACACATGGTATCCGCAAGAAAGCGGAGCTGGATGAGATCGTGGAGCGCTCCCTGCGGGATGCCGCTATATGGGACGAGGTGAAGGATCGCCTGCGGAAGAACGCTCTGGGGCTTTCCGGCGGGCAGCAGCAGCGGCTGTGCATCGCGCGGGCGCTGGCGGTGGAACCGAATGTGCTGCTGATGGATGAGCCGACCAGTGCACTGGACCCTATTTCTACCTCCAAGATAGAGGAGCTGGCGATGGAGCTGAAGGAGAAATATACCATTGTCATAGTGACCCATAACATGCAGCAGGCGGTCCGTATTTCGGATCAGACGGCTTTCTTCCTGCTGGGTGAGCTGATCGAATACGATAATACCGAGCAGTTGTTCTCTCAGCCCAAGGAGAAAAAGACCGAGGATTACATCACGGGGAGGTTCGGATAATGAGAAGTCACTTTGATGAACAGCTGGCCCAGCTGAGCCGGGAGCTGACCGAAATGGGTGCCCTGTGTGAGGAGGTCATTGCGCTTTCCGCCAAGGCCCTGACCGATGGCGACAAAGCACTGGCCGCGCGGGTGGCACCGCTGGATGCCGAGATCGACCAGAAGGAACGCGATATTGAGAGTTTATGTCTGAAACTGCTGCTCCAGCAGCAGCCGGTCGCGCGGGACCTGCGGCAGATCTCCGCCGCGCTGAAGATGATCACCGATATGGAACGCATTGGCGACCAGGCGGAGGATATTGCGGAGATCATTACCTATATGGACTGTGAGTGCGCCAACAGCTCCCTGCTGCGGGAGATGGCCAAGGCCACCATTAAGATGGTGACCGAAAGCGTGGACGCCTATGTGCGGCGGGATACCGAGCTGGCAAAGCTGGTCATTGCGGAGGATGATATAGTGGATGACTACTTTGCGAAGGTGAAGAAAGAGTTGATAACGCAGATAGCGGAAAACCCGGCCGGTGGGGAGCAGACCCTGGACTTTTTGATGATCGCCAAGTACTTTGAGCGGATTGGCGACCATGCGGTGAATATCGCGGAGTGGGTCATTTTCTCGGTGACGGGAGTTCATAAAAGCAGTGAGATGCCGTAAAAGATATTATTATAGACCGGCTGGTGCCCTGCAAAGGGGTGCCGGCTGGTTTTTCTATTATGGATGTTGGTGCTGGGGGAGCCGACTGTTTTATTGCTTTTTTGCGCCCATATGTTACAATGTACCTAAGCGCAGCGTGGAGGAGCAAGAAAATGAATGAGAAGATACTGGTTGTTGATGATGAGAGGGAGCTGGCTGATCTGCTGGAGGTCTATCTGCAAAACGACGGCTATACTGTTTATAAATTCTATAATGGCCGGGACGCCCTAGAGGTGGTGGCGCGGGTGAAAACACAGCTGCGCCGCTGCCAGCGGTATAATCCGTCAGCAGGGCAGGCGGCGGAGAAAAATGAGTATGATATCCGCGGGCTGCTGTTCAATAAGGATAGCCATAAGTGCTTTTTGTTCGGAAAGGAGCTGGCGCTGACGCCGATCGAGTTTTCCATCCTGTGGTATCTGTGTGAGCAACAGGGCCGTGTGGTGACTTCTGAGGAGCTTTTTGAAGCGGTGTGGAAGGAGAAATACCTGAATAACAGCAATGAGGAACAGATAAATAGAACTCCTGTTTTTGATACCATGAAGGTACGCAAAAGCAGGAGATTTTATTTTTGCAGGCAGAAAAGTGAGGGACAGTATGGAACGGAAACGAATAGTAGTTCTCTTTGGCGAGTGTTCCACCGAATATGAGGTATCGCTGCAATCGGCAGCCGCGGTGCTGGAAAATATGAATGTCGAGCGTTATGAGGTGTTTTTGATAGGGATAACAAGAGGGGGCGACTGGTACCGCTATACCGGAGAGCGGGAAAAAATCGCGGACGGGACATGGTGCGAGGATGATGCCCATATGAACCGTGTGGTATTTTCGCAGGATCGTTCGCTTGGCGGTTTTTTGGAGCTGTATAACGGCCGGTATTTTGCCAGGGGGATCGATCTGGCTTTCCCGGTGCTGTATGGAAAAAACGGCGAGGACCGGCTGCTTTGGTTCAGTTTTGCTGCTTGATCTCCAGTGGGAGCAGGGGATAGCGGCTGAGGGCGCTGCCCTGCAAATCGGTGCGGTGTATATCCACGGCGGTAATTTGCGGGTTGCCATAGGTGGTGTAGTAGTAGATACCGCGGGTGGCATTGCAGCAGGAGGTATAAATGGTGATCTCATACTGGCCGGGGGCGACCTCGCAGCAGCCGCGGACCTGCTCCACGCTGCCAAGGATGTGGAAGAACTGACTGACGCTTTCTGCCTCATCCTCGCCGCTTACCGAGTTCATGCGGGTGAAAGCGGTCCGCACAAAGCGGGAATCAGAGGAAAGGTCCCCTGGCAGGCCCTTGGCGCCCATACCGCGGCTGTAGCAGGGCAGCTCCACCCCGGGGGCAAAGGTATTCTGTGGCTGGCGGGGAGAAAGACCCCGGTAGCGGTTCAGAATGGCCATCTGCTGCGGGAAAGGGGGATTATTGGTGAGAACGCCGACGGGGTTATCGTAAATGTGCAGCCCATCTGCCATGCTTTCCACGACAATGGCGCCGGAGGCATCGGCGATGAGCCAGTGTAGAGCAGCGGGCGGCAGAGTCTCACTGAAAGGGGTGCCGGTCAGATTTATTCCGGCCAGGGCGGCGCGGGCTTCCCGCAGATTGGCGCAATGGGCTAATATCCAGGGGATGAATTCAAACTGGGCGATATTTTCCTTTCCCTCACACGGGGCGGCATAAGCGGCGTTGCCTACAAAATTGAGCCCAGCTATGCCCAGCCCTTTTTCATTGATGGCATCATAGTAGAGTGGGTAATCATTGGCCACATATGCCATGCCGATGATGGCATAGTGTTCGCTTATGCTATCGGTATGGCGGAAGGAAAGCGGAAAGCGGCGGGGCATGACAGTTACCTCACTGGGGTAGGAAAATTCGTAATCCAAAGTACGGCCAAAATAGAAATCACGGGTTTGATAGGTGGCGGCGGTACACATTTTATCGGCTCCTTTTGCGCAGAATGATGGATTTGACGGTAGGAAAAAAACACGGACTGTGGTACAATATCATTATAACACCAAACACACCTAATATAGCAGATTGCGGTGAACTTTACAAGGAACCCGGAAAGGATGACAGCGATGATGGAAAAGTACGAGATGCAGCGGCAGATCGGTCCCAGCATCTGCGATGCCAGCGGGAAGCTGAGCCACGCGGAGGCCTTTGGGCTGTTTATGGATATTGCTTCCTTCCACGCGGAGCGGATCGGCGTGGGACTGGGCGCGATGGCACAGAAGAACCTTTTTTGGCTGACAGTAAAGACGCAGGTGAATTTTATCCGGAGGCCACGGATGCTGCAGGATGTAACACTGGAGACATGGCCGGAGCAGCCGGATAAAATGCGCGGCAACCGCAGCTACATCATGCGCTGTGGAGAGGATGTGATCCTGACCGGCAAGACGGAATGGGCGGTTATTAATACTGCGACCCACAAACTGGTGCCGCTGGAGGGTATTTATCCGGCGGAATTGTGCTTTGAAAATGGGACAGCAGCGCCGGAGCCTTTTGCCCGGATCACGGATCATTTTGAAGGGATAGAGCCTTACGCCGAATACCAGGTGCGCTCCACGGATATTGATGTGGGCGGCCACATGAATAACACCGCCTATGTGCGGATGATCATGGGTAGTCTTTCCAACGAGGAGCGCAAGGCTCTGCCCATCCGGCGGATGGATGTCATCTTCCGGGCCTCCTGCTACGAAGGAAATGTGCTGAGCTTCCGCCACAAAGAGACGGAGG
>CALERQ010000165.1 GCA_937907305.1 uncultured Clostridia bacterium
GACGAACACCTATTTCTTCAGCGGCGGTTTCGCCGTGAAGTGTTCGCTCTGATCCACAACAGAAAAGTGCCGTCTTGGGAGCGATCCCGGGACGGCGCTTTTTCTATATTTCTGAAGCGTTCCAAGCCTTTACAACAGGGCTATTTTGGAATCTGTTTATCAACAGAATGCTACCATTTTCAGCTTTTTATGATAAACTGATACAAAGCAGAAAAATGGTGCTAAAATGACACTATATATAAAACACTCCGTCCGCTTTGAGGGCAGGGCTTTATGCTGAATCATCAGGAGGTAAAACGATATGAAACGAATCATCTGCATACTGCTTGCTGTTTTTCTATTGGTACTGGGCTGCGCCGGGTGCCAGCCTGCCGGTGGAAATGACCCCACCCCAGAGCCAACCCCAACGCCAACGCCGACACCCGATGACCCAAAGCCAAACGACGAGCCCACAGCGCAAAGCCCGGAGCAGCTGCTGGCGGCCATGACGCTGGAGGAAAAAATCGGGCAGCTGTTTATTATCCGGCCAGAATCGCTGGACCCTGCGCTGACCCCGGAGCAGGTGCACAGTACCCGGGACTATGGCGTGCATGCCCTGACCGAGGAGATGGCGGCCCAGCTGGCCAAATATCCCGCCGGGGGAATTGTTTTCTTTGGGAAGAACATTGCCGGGCCGGAACAGCTGGAAGCCTTCCTTTCCGACCTAAAACAGGCGAGTAGCCTGCCGCTGATGATCTGCACCGATGAGGAAGGCGGCAGCGTTTCCCGCATTGCCAATGCGGCAGGTTTCCAGGTGCAGAAATTTGATGGAGCAGAGGCCATTGGCGCTACTGGCGACCCCCATGAGGCCTATCGCATGGGACAGGTCATCGGTGCATATCTGAACAGGTACGGCTTTAACCTTGACTTTGCCCCGGTGGCGGATATCAATTCCGATCCGGAGCATATCATCATCGGTCCCCGGGCCTTTGGCAGTGACGCGCAAACCATTTCCTCCATGGTGAACGCCATGATAGACGGCCTGCACGATGGCGGCGTAATGGCCTGTATTAAGCACTTCCCCGGGCACGGCGCCGCCAGCGGCGATAGCCACGATGGCTATGTGGAGCTGGATAAAAGCTGGGAGGAGCTGCTGCAATGTGAGCTCATTCCCTTTATGGGCGCGCTGGAGAAAACCGACCTGGTAATGGCCGCGCATATCGCCACCCCAAATGTGACCGGCGATGATCTGCCCGCTTCCCTTTCCCACACCATGCTGACCGAAAAGCTGCGGGGTGAACTGGGCTATGATGGAGTCATCATCACCGATGCCCTGGCCATGGGTGCCATCATACAGAACTATTCATCAGCGGAAAGCGCCGTGCTGGCCCTGCAGGCTGGGGCTGATATTCTGCTGATGCCATATGATTACATTGCCGCCTACCAGGGGGTATTGGCGGCCGTGGAGAATGGAACCGTCCTGGAGGAACGCATTGACGAAAGCGTACTGCGCATCCTGCGACTGAAAGCGGCCTATGGGGCTGGAGTCTAACAATTAAAAGCAAGTTTTCTCATAAAAAGTTCGATTTTTTGTTGCATTTTGTCCGCGCAAATCGTTATATAAGTTGAAAGCGCTCCATAATTGCGCAACTATACCGGAGCTGGCCGGCATTCCCTACAAACGAGATCATCTTTTTCCAGCGGAATGCCCATATCCTTTCCCGGGGAGATTTTGGTATAATGGAGCAGCGGAAAACATTTTTACAAGGAGGAAAACGAGATGAAGAAAACACTGTGTCTGCTGCTGGCCGCTCTGCTGGTGCTCTCGCTGGCTGCCTGCGGCAAACAGCCCGCCACCCCCACGCCTGACCCTACCCCTGATCCCACCCCAAATGAAGCGCCCAAGCTGGTGGAAGCCCTCATCCCGGCCGAAGAATATCCGGATATCGTATGGGAAAATGCCGGCGGCGGGCCCTGCTGGAATGAAAACTACATTGTGACAGTGGGAAACGATGATTCAAGTAACTCCAAGACCATCTTCTATTCCACCAACCGCCAAACCGGTGAGACCCGCTCCACCGAGCTGGACGGACTGTGGGTCTCCGATAGTCTGGCCCTATATGGGGATAGCTTTTATTGGCTGACTATTGAGGCCAACAAAGAAACTGGCAAGCGTGAGTTGCTCCTGCTGAAATATGACTGCGCCACCCTGGAAAAAACCACCGTATTTACTGAACCATGCGAATACTGGGCCGAAAATAGCCAGCTGGCCATCGATGATGAGTGGGCCATCTATGTACTTAATCTCTCGGATTCCGAATATGAGATCCGCGGGTACTCCTTTGCCGATGGAAAGAACCACACCCTGATGAAGCTGAAAAGCAGCATCTTCCCCCGGCTGGTCCGGATGACCGATGGGTGCTACTCCGTTGCCCTGCAGGAGCCGGACGGCTGGGTGACCCGGATCATCCGGCTGGACGATGACGAAACGGTTTGGGAAAACCGTTCCGAAAGCACCAGGGTTCCCACCCGGCTTGCCTTTAATGAAAGCTGGATCGTACTGCGGGAAGAATCTCCGACGGACCCCAATGCCGGCAGCCTGCGGGTATGGAACCGCACCACCGGCGAGGAGCTCAATGTAGATAGCCTGAAAGGGATGCCGTACCCCAGCAGTGAGCTGTATCTCATTGGCGACTGGCTATACAGCACCCGGCTGGTCACCAATGAGGACGGCAGCCAGCGGCAGACGCTCATCCGCATCCATCTGCCGGGCGACCAGGCCGAACTGATTTATGACGGGGATGTATTCCGCTTCCGGGTCAACCCCATGACCGGTGAGATCGCCGTATGGCAAACCTATGATGAACCAAGTCAAAATCACAGCACCACCCACAAGCTCATCCTGCTGAAGGCCGGCTAACCCCAAAAATCAAAAATGATAAATGTGCTCCCCTTCTCCGCCGCACGGCAGGAAGGGGAGCTGTTCTTTTTTCCGGCAGGGAAACGCAGCAAAAAGGCATTAAAAATCCGTTAAAATTATTTGGATTCGGGGCCGCGTTGTGTTAGAATGGGGATGATTGAGACTGGGACAGCCTATCGGCCACAGGAGGCATAACCATGGAAAGAAAAAAGCTGTTGATTGCCGATGATTCTGAAATGAACCGGGCGATCCTTGCCAATATACTGGATCAGGATTACGAGATCATCGAGGTAGCCGATGGACGGGAAACCATTGCCGCTTTGCAGGTCTACCATGGGGAGATCTCCGCACTGCTTCTGGATATCATCATGCCGGAAATGGATGGCTTTGCGGTGCTGGAAGAAATGCGGGCCCAAGGCTGGCTGGAGGAGATCCCTGTCATTGTGATCTCAGCCGAAACCGGCACCGCTACCATTGACCGCGCTTTTGCACTGGGGGCATCGGATTACATCAGCCGTCCCTTTGCCACCAGCATCATCCGCCGGCGCATCACCAATACCATCTTGCTGAACACAAAAAAGCACCAGCTGATGGATGTGGCAGCCGAGCGCTTTTTGCGGGAGGAACGCAACAGCGATATTATAGCGACCATCCTGGGCTACGCATTGGAGACGCGCTGCGGCGAAGGCGGCGCCCATATGAACGGTGTGGGACATCTCACCAAGCTCCTGCTGCTGGAGCTGCGTAAAAAGACCGACCGCTACACACTGGAACCGGATGATATAGAACTGATCGGCATGGCGGCCGGACTGCACGATATTGGAAAAATCCTCATTCCGGAAAACATTCTGAAAAAGCCCGGCAAGCTGACCGCCGAGGAATTTGAGCTGGTCAAGCAGCACACCACCATCGGCGCGCAGCTGGTGGCGGAGATGCCGGTCTATCAAAACGAAACACTGGTCAAATACGCCATCGAGATCTGCCTTAGGCACCACGAGCGCTGGAACGGTGAAGGCTATCCTGATGGGCTGCGTGGGGACGAGTGCCCCATCGCGGCACAGGTCGTTGCCCTGGCCGATGTATATGACGCCCTGACCACCCGCCGCAGCTACAAGGAAGCCTACTCCCACGAAAAAGCGCTGGTCATGATCCACGCCGGGGAATGCGGCAGCTTTAATCCCCTGCTGCTGGAATGCCTGGATGAGCTCTCTGATGTCATCCGGCGGGAAGGCGCCGCCCGGGATGCCGGGCAGCGCCCCCACGATGAGTATCCTATCACCGAGGAACTGTACCGGAACCGGGATATGGCCGCCGCCCGCATGACCCGTCAGTTGGAGGAAGCCCACGCCCGACAGGATTTCTTTACCGGGATGAGCCGGGAAATGTGGTTTGAATACACGGTGCAGCCCTCCTCGCTGCAGCTTTCCCTGGGAGCCATGCAGCAGACCGGTTTACCCGCTGTGATGGTAGACCCACTGCAAAATCAAGACTTTTTGGCACTCATTGGCGGGGAAACCGTGGAAACGGTGCGGCAACAGCTGGCCCGAATGACCGCGGATGAATCCTACGCCGAGATACCGGTAACCCTGCTGCTGAATGGGCAGCCATTTCGGTGCCGCCTGGCTATGTTTATCTCCTGGTCGGCGGTGGAAGAAGGCCGCTGCCGGAACCTGTTCGGCAAAGTGATCAATGTGGATGAAAACTACACCCGGCTGGAGGATTACGACCGGGCAAGCATTCCGCAGGTGAAGCATCAGATGCTGCTGCCGCTTACCGCAGCGGATGGCATTCTTCGCATTTCCGGGCGGGAGCTGGCGCCCATCCTGCAGGCCTACCGGCAGATGTTCCAAATCGTACGGCTGGTGGATCCGGGCATCTGCATGCAGGTAACTGTCGCGGATGACGGCCACACCATGGAAAAAGTGGAGCGCTGCTACTCCATCTGGGATAAGACCCAACGCTGCCGGCATTGTGTTTCCCAGGAGGTGGTGCGCACCCGCCGCACTCTGAATAAAGTAGAGGCCATCGGCAACGACCTTTACTATATCCTGGCCATGTGTGTAGAAGTGGATGGTTTCCCCTATTCTCTGGAATGCGTCAACCCCATTTGCTCGGATGATGTGCTGTCCGATGAGGATGAGAACCTGCTGAACCAACTGTTGATGCGCAACCGGCAGGTATATACCGATTCCCTCACCAAGGTTTTTAACCGACGCTATTACGATGACCGGCTGCGGCACCTTTCCGGCGAGTATGCCCTGGCCATGATCGATATCGATAACCTCAAGCAGATCAACGATCGCTTTGGCCACCCGGCCGGAGATATCGCCGTATATCACACTGCCCAGGCCATCCGAACTGTCCTGCGCAGCCAGGATGAGCTGGTGCGCTACGGCGGAGATGAGTTCCTGCTGCTGTTCCACAGCCTGCCGCACAGTATCCTGCGGCGTAAGCTGGAGGATATCTGCCAGTCGGTGCGGACGCTGCGGATGGCGGAACTGCCGGAACTGCGCGTCACTGTCAGCATCGGCGGCATTTGTGCCGCGGGGCAGATCAGTGAGTTGCTGGAAAAGGCCGATCTGGCGTTGTACCGCGCCAAGGCCCAGAAGGACAGCGCCGTCCTTTACAAGGAGGATCCTCATGACTCTGAATGAATTTTATACCGCTGTGGGCGGCGATTATGAAGATGTCATTGCCCGCCTGCGCAGCGAAGCCTTTACAGAGAAATTCCTGCGGATGATTCCGCAGGATAACAGCCTGCCGCTGCTAAAGGAAGCATCGGCAGCGGGCGATACCCCAACGGCCTTCCGGGCGGTGCATACCCTAAAGGGCATTGCCCTCAATTTGGGACTTACCGGGCTGGCCGCCGCCTGCGGTACCATGACCGAAGCTCTGCGTGGCCGGGATGCCCTCCCGGAACAGACCGATGTCCTGCTCCTGGCAGTAGACCGGGAATACCAAAAAGTGTGTGAGGCACTAACCCGCTTGGAGTCTCACACAGAGCCGAGGAAAACAACATGATGATAAAAAGCGGATACCAGGAGGGACTGTATTACCAAAGCGGCTCCCCTGCCCACACCGATGCGTTGGAGGAACAGCTGCGCCTGCTGCTGCGGGAAAATCACGGTGTAGGTATCCTGGGCGGCAGCTATGCCCCCGGCTACCCGCTGTGTATGGTCAGCGAGCTGACCATACACATGCTGGGGTATTCCTCTGCGGCGGAATTTGAGGAAGCGACCGGCAACCGTATGGCCAGCCTTATCTGTGGTGATTATTCGCCGGAGGACTTCGGCGCGCTGGAAGGCGCCTGCGAATTGTTCCTGCGCGGAAAAATCGATCTCCTGTGGGTTCGGCTGCTGAAGCAGGATGCCTTATTGCCCGATGGCACCCGGCTGTGGCTGGCCTCGGTGTGTGACATGGACGCCCTGTACCAAAAGGAATTGCAGGTCAGCCGCATCACCATGGAAAAGGAACGGCAAAATGGAATTTTCCAGCGAGGAGGGCACCGGAACGGCATTCCATGTCACGCTGCCCTTTACCGTCGATCCCGCCCCGCCTGTCGCGGCCGATAACGCAGCCGACTCCATTGATCTAACCGGTGTGCAGATCCTGTTGGCAGAGGATAACGAGCTCAATATGGAGATTGCGCAATTTTTCATCGAACAGCACGGCGGCACCGTCCTCCCGGCACAGGATGGCAAGGAAGCCATCAAGCGTTTTGCCGCCTCCGCCCCTGGCGAGATCGACCTCATCCTGATGGATGTGATGATGCCGGTCATGAACGGCTACGAGGCCACCCGGATCATCCGGGAGATGCCGCGCCCCGATGCCAAGGCCATTCCCATCCTGGCCATGAGCGCCAATGCCTTCCAGGATGATGTGCAAAAAAACCGAGCCGCCGGCATGAACGCCCACCTGCCCAAACCCCTGAGCACCGAAAACCTGCTGGAAGCCATCGCGCGCTATATCACTCAAAAATGATTTTATTCTATGTCCCCGGTAAAGGAGCCTGTCCCCTTATGCATGTCAAAAAAGTTTCGCTTCTGCTCCTGCTGCTGGCGCTGACCCTGCTGTGTGCCTGCGCCGCCACGGCGCCCGCTCCCGGCGGTGCCCTGCCCCAGCTGGTGATCGGCAGTGATAATTACCCTCCCTACAATTACACCGACGAAAACGGCTTTCCGGCCGGCGTGGATGTAGCGCTGGCCCGGGAGGCCTGTCGGCGCATCGGCTACGAACCCGTCTTTCGTCTCATTGATTGGGACCAAAAGGATGAATCCCTGCAAAATGGCGAAGTTGATTGCCTGTGGGGCTGCTTTTCTATGAATGGCCGGGAGGAAAGTTACCTATGGGCCGGACCCTACGCCTGCAGCCGCCAAGTTGTGGCCGTCCGGCAGGATAGCGATATTCAGTCCCTGGGAGAGCTCGCTGGCCATCGCGTTGCGGTACAGATCAGTTCCAAGCCGGAAGAGATCTTCTCCGCCGGCACTGATCCCCGCCTGCCCGCTGTCAGCAACATCTACTGCCTGTTAAGTATGGAGGATGTGGTTTCTGCCTTGCGCAAAGGCTATGTGGATGCCTGCGCCGGCCACGCAGCTGCCCTTACCGCGCAGCTGCAGCGCACCGATACCCCCTACCGCCTGCTGGAAGAATCTCTGTTGCGTTCCGAGATTGGGGTAGCCTTTGCCCGGGAGGGCGATACTGCCCTGCGGGACCGTCTGCACACCGCCCTGGCGGAAATGTTCGCCGATGGCACCATCGAGAAAATTTTGGCCGAATACGGTTTGGACCCGGCCGATGCTCTGGGAGGAACGACCGGTGAGTAAACGACAGAATAAACGAATCTGGGACTGGAACCCCAAGCCCCGCTCCGTCATTATTGTAGGGGTCCTGCTGTTTTTGCTGGTGGTACTGGTACACGGTCACGCGGAATATCAGATCACCGCCTCCCTGGCGCGGGATACCGCCAACACCCTGCGGCAGCAGTGCATCAGCTTTTATAAACTGGCCAGCGGTGACCGTGTTAAAAGCTTGTTCCGGCTTTCGGATAACCTGCTGGAGCTGAGCTATCACCTGCGGGATGATCCGGAACTCATTAACGATAAATACCTGGAGCAAAGCGTAGACCGTCTGCGCCTGACCGGTGTGGCCCTGCTGGATGGCAACCTGCGCCTGGAGGCTTCCGGTTATACCCGCCCTATGCAGGGCTCCCCCTGGCAGAATACCACCGAAGGCAGCCTGTTCTGCGGGGTGGCCGGCACCAATAAAATCTACGCCGAACGGGTGCAGTATGATGGCCGCTACTACGATGTCTGCGCCGTTCCCCGGCTGGATGCCCCCGGCCTCCTCATCGGATTTTACGAACAGCCCGCTGGACTGATCCTGGATGTCGAAGAGGACATGACCACCCTCCTTAACGGTATTCACATCAATCGCGGCGGTGCCTACATCATCACAGCTGGAGGCACCATATTGGCTGGCAGCGATGACACCCTTCAGGGCGAGGAAGCTGCCTCACTCTCCATTTTGCAGGCACTGAACCAACTCCCTCACGATGATCAGCTCCACCTCTTCCACAGTGAGGGCGGCATCTACCTGGGCTGCCGCGCCGCCTGTGAGGGCTGTCAGCTCTACATCTATTTCCCGGTACTTTCCATCTTTGCCGCCACAGCGGCGGTATCCGCCGTGTTCGTGGCACTGTATACCGCCTTTTGGCATGTTCTCTCCACTGCTCGCAGCCGCGCCCTGTACCAAAGCAGCCAAAAACTTCAGGAGAGCAATCTCCACCTGCAAAAGACTGTCAATATGCTGCGCTCACTGCAGAACATCTATTTTGCTTCCTTCTACATCGATCTGACCCAGAATTCCTGCGAAAGCATTTTCCTGCCACAGTGGTTGGCCCATTACCTGCCGCAGAATAACTCCTACACCGATATGAAGGACGCCCTGACGCAGAATCTTGTCCCGGAGGAATACCGGCCGATGCTGGATGAGCAGCTCAGCCCCGAAGCTATCCGGGAGACCCTGCGCCAGGAAAACCTCACCGATGTACGCCACAGCTTTTATATCGATTACCGGGCCTGGCGGGATGATACCCTGAACTGGTGCCGTGTCACCATCACCGCTGTGGATTTTGATGCGGCCGGTAAGCCCCACCATATCCTGGCCGTGCTGCAGGATGTCGGCCCGGAAAAGGAACGGGAAGCCCGGTACCAGGCACAGATCATTGCCGAAGCGGAGGAAGCACGGCTGGCCAGCATTGCCAAGTCCGAATTCCTGCGCCGCATCAGTCACGATCTGCGTACCCCCATCAATGGCATTCAGGGTTACATCAATATGGCCGCTCACTATCCCGATGATCTTGCCCTCCAGGTAAGCTGCCGGGATAAGGCCGCCATTGCCCTGCACACCCTGCTGGATATCGTCAACAATGTACTGGATATGAGTAAGCTGGAAAGCAGCACCATCGAGCTGGAGCAGCGCTCCTTCTCCCTCTTCGCCGCCCTGCGGGAAGTCAGCGCCGTCATCGAACCGCAGGCCACGGAATGCGGCATCCGATACGAAGCCCCCACCGAAGCCTCTCTGTCCGATGTCCGCCTCATCGGCAGTCCCAATCATTTGCAGCGCATCCTGTGCAATTTGGCCGGTAATGCTGTAAAATACGGCCGCAGCGGCGGCTATGTCCGGCTGGGCAGCCGGGTCCTTTCCCGCAGCGAAGACCGTGTAACGATCGAATTCACCTGCGAGGACAATGGCATCGGCATGAGCGAGGAATTCCAGCAGCATCTGTTTGAACCCTTCGCGCAGGAGGCCGATGACGCCCGTACCCAGTACCAGGGCACTGGTCTGGGCCTTTCCATCGTTGAAAAGCTGGTATCCGCCATGCACGGCACCATCACCTTCACTTCCCAAAAGGGTGTTGGTACCACCTTTCGGGTCGTGCTGCCCTTTGGCATCGATCGCACCGCTCCCATCGCTCCGGACCCTCTGCCCACAGCCGATTTCACCGGTATTCATATCCTGCTGGCGGAGGATAACGACCTCAATATGGAGATCGCGGAATTTCTGCTGCAGGAACATGGCGCTGCCGTGTCCCGCGCCTGGAACGGCCGGGAAGCCCTGGAGCTCTTTTCGGCCAGTGCGCCCGGTTACTACGATCTCATCTTGATGGACATTATGATGCCTGTCATGGATGGCACAGCAGCTGCCCGGGCCATCCGCGCGCTGCCCCGCCCTGATGCAAAGACCGTCCCCATTCTGGCCATGAGTGCCAATGCCTTCAGCGATGACATCCGCCAAAGCCTGGCCGCCGGCATGAATGATCACCTCTCCAAGCCCATAGAGGAAGGAAAGCTGCTGGCCGCCATGACCCGCCTGCTGGGCAAAGATGAAAAAGCTGTCCGCTAAATTCAGGTAATAAACCCACAAAAGTGCTCGTTTCATTTTTACAACATGTTTCATTTTTGCATCAATAAATTCTGTTAATAAAAATTTATATGATTTCTATAACATCTCATAATCAAGCTAAAAATTAATCATTCGCAAAAAAGTGCGGGATGATATGTTGCATATTTGCATCTTATCATCCCGTTCTTTTTCGATTTCCGCTCTTTTTTCTCGCTGTTTTCCCCTTCCCGTCGTTTTTCCGTCATAAAAAAGTATCCAAAGAAATTCTTCCTCATCCCACGCACCTGCCAAACTTTTATCAACCCCATTTACAAGCCCTCTCCCCCTCGCTATAATCATCTCGAAAGCGGGCTTCCCCCTGCGTTTTTTCACCCCCTGCCGCCGCTTCGCAGGGGGATTCGTACAGGAACTGAGAGGTTTAAAATGGTGTATTCCCGCTGTATGCTGCTCCGGTCAATATCTGCACCATTCAGGGCACCTACGATGAATTCTCCGGCCTCCTGTGGGGCGTGGAGGATTCCAGCCAGTACACTACCAGCTTTAAGTTCGCCTACGGCACCGGCGGCGCTACCAATGTTCCCTCCGGTACCTACTTCATGTATGGCGATACCAGCGCCACACCCCTCACCCGTGAAGAAGCCGTGACCGCCGCGGCCAGCGCTGCTGTTACTATGACGCCCATCCGGGCCGCTTACAGCTTCGATGGCACCCACTCCGATACCTACTACGATGAAACCGCCATTGGCTACGGCATCGATTTCTTCGATATCACCCTGCGCGGCGGCGTTGCCACCATCGCTCCCACCGAGCAGGTCTGGCACGGTCGAGCCGCCTGCGGCCTCATTGGCCTTATCGCTACCCTGGTCGCTTTTGTAGCGCTGGCGCTCACCCTACTGCGTGTCCCCTTCTTCTCCACCATCGTGCGTCCGGCTGCTCCCTCCATCAGCACCGTCCACGGTGCCAAGGGTGTTATCGGATATATCATCCCCTATATCATCTTCCTGCTGCCCGCGCCCCTGCTGTACTACTGGCTGATCGGCTATCCCTACTACATGCAGCCCCAGTGGTTCAAGTTCCTCACCAAGTTCATGCCCAATAGCTTCTTCAATATGGCTCCCATGAACTCCCTTATGCTGTTCAATGGCGTCGTGGGCGGCGTATTCCTGGTGCTATATCTGCTGGTATTCTTCCTCATCGGCCGCAAAAAAGGTGCCAACCTGGAAACCACAGGCCTTAAGCTTCCCTTCGCTCAGATCCTCAAGAGCCTGCTGCTGGCAGTCCTCTCCTTTGCCGGCATCTATGCGGTAGTGTATGCCTGCTCCGCCCTTTCCGGCACCAATTTCTCTTTCTTCAAGTTCAACATTATGCCCATGGATAGCACCCACTGGGTCACATTCTTCAAGTACCTGCCCGTCTGGCTGCTGTTCTTCCTGCTGTGCGGTGTCATCTATAATTCCCTCACCCGCATCAATAACGCCCCCGTCTGGCTCAATTACCTGCTGTGCGCGGTCGTTTCCTGCGGCGGTCTGGCTGTGATGTTTGCCTACGATTATGGTACGCTGTTCGCCACCGGTGTCCGCGGCATCCAGTACATCCCCGTCACCACCTCCCCCGAATGGCTCGCCGCAGTCGGCATGTCCTTCCCCACCGCACTGGCCGGTATCATGCTGTTCGGCCTGCTCTTCATCCTGCCTATCACAGCCGTGATGAGCCGCGTCCTCCACAAAAAGACCGGTTCCGTCTGGCTGGGCGGCTTCCTCACCGCATTCATCGTCCTTGTCTTCACCATTTCTCACATGGTCGTTTCCATCTGATTTTTTCCTCCTCAAAGTAAAGCACAGGAAACGAAGTGGAATCTCTGCCCGTGCAGGTCCTCCATAGGCTCCCGGTAGGGGGAGCCGGTGGAACCCACGGCGCGGCACGCATCGGAGCAACCTCCCCGGTGCGTGCCTTTCTCTGCTTTCTGCCATAGGGGCGGCACGGTTCCGCTCCCGTCAGGCAGCACCTCCGCTTCGCTCCGGGCTGCCTTCCCCGCTCCGCCGCGCCGCCCCCATATACTCCCCATCTCCTTCCGAAAGGCAGGTCCTCCCTTTATGCCCCTCACCGTCCAAAGCCGCCCCCATCCCCGCCGTATCTTCCGCGGGGAGCTCGCCCTCTGCATCATCGCGGTGCTCAATAGCTTCGCCGTCTACCTGATGCTTTACAGCGGCGCGGGCATCTCCTCCATTTCCTCGGTGCCCTACATCATCTCGGAGGTCCTCCCCGTCCTCTCCCTCGGCACCTGGACCTATCTCTTCCAGACCTCCCTGGTCGCTGTCTTGATGATCCTGCGGCGCAAATTTGTCCCCAGTTACTTGCTGGCCTTCCTGGTGGGCTTTGCCTTCGGCGAGATGATGGACGTCCACGCCCTGTGGATCGATAAGCTGCCGCTGACCCCCGTGCTGCGGGTCGTCTATTTCCTCATCAGCTTTGCGGCCCTTACCCTGGGCATCGCCCTCTCCAATCACTGCAAGCTCCCCATCATCCCCACCGATCTCTTCCCCCGGGAACTGGCCGTCATCCTGGGCAAGCCCTATAAAACCGTCAAAACCCGCTTTGATCTCGGCTGCCTTACCGTGACAGTAGCGCTTTCTCTCCTCTTTCTGCACGGCATCCGCGGCATTGGCATCGGCACGGTATTCTGCGCCCTGGTCATGGGGCGGTGCATCTCCTGGACGGGTGAGCGCCTCACTCGGCATTTTGTCTTTGTTTCATTCCTTGCGCCCCAGCCGCAGCAGGAGCCCTGACTCTCTGTAAAAAACACCTCAATCTGTTATTTTTTGGGACACATCCACGGGATTGTCCCTTTTTCATTTTCCCACTGCGCACTATAATTTTAATAGAAAGATTTCCGAAAGAAGGGATCCCCATGTCGCCCCGCTCCGTCAATACCATCGCCCGCACCCTCATCCAAACGGTGGTGCGTCAAAAGCTCAACGCCATCAAAAGCGACCCGGAGCGCAGTCTGCGCAATCTGGTGGATATGGGCCTCAGCTTTGCGGCAGGCAGCGAACAAAAGCGTTTCCTTCAGCAGGCCCAGCAGGCCCTGCAGGATGAAAACAGCGCCTATTACCGCATCATTTACGATATGGCGCTGCATGTGGATACCGAGCACCTGATGGGCTTTGGCATGAACCTGGGCTACAATAGTCTCACCGCCGGGGCCCGCACCATCCGCCGGCTGGAGGGTGAACACGGCTATGATATCCCCTGGTGCCTTACCCTCGTCATTGACCGCAAGGGCTACGCTGCCCACGAAGCCGACTATGCCAGCCTCATTGAACAGGGCAAGCGGCTGGGCATCTATACCTATCTGCTCATCGCGCCGGAACTGCCCGTGGGACTTTTCACCCTGCTGCGTCAGCAGAAGGACTGCGCCTTCCTGCTTTTCACCTCCCCTGATGAGCTCACCGGGGATATTATCGATTCCATGGCCCAGCTTTATCATGTCATGCCGGTGGTACGCTTTGGCGATGGCGCCGAAGAGGTCTGCGATGCCATGCGTCGCCGGGAAATGCTCTACTCGGTATTCCTGCCCTACCATCCTGAGGAATCAGAAAACATCTCTGGTGACGGCGATGTTCTGGATATCGAGCAATTCCACTCGCCGCTCACCATCTTCATGTCCTATACCGCCCCGGAGAAGGACAAGTCCTCCCCCTTTTACCTGCGCATCATCGCCGCCCGCGATGATCTGCATGTGCAGACCATCCCCGTGGAACTGTGGGAGGATCTGCGCTTCATCGATGGCGTCATCTCTCCTCTGCCCTCCCACTCCATCGCCTTCAATGCCGGTTGCTTCCTCATCCGCCCGGATGGCGCCGTGGATGACAGCATCTCCTTTGCCGCCACTCCGCTGGAGGACATCCTCTCCGCCAGCCACTAAGCCAATAAAAACAAGCCCCGGTTCCGCGGGCATTCCGCAGAATCGGGACTCTTTTTATCATTTTTCGTTTTAGGGTCACAGCTCAGCCACTTCTACCCGCTTTACCGCGGCATAAATGCTGGCCTTCAGCATCCGCACAAATTCCTGCGGCGGCACACAGTCCTTCTCGGAAAGCCACCGCACAAACGCCGCGATGAACGCATCGGCATAAAAATTGATGCAGAACTGCTGGTATTTTGCCTCCTCCAGCGAGGACGCCAAAAAGTACTTGATGGATGGCTCCAGCACTTCCTTAAAGTGCTCCAGGAAGGAATTCTGCCCCTCAATGCGCAGCGCCCGCCGGTAGAAAGAGCGATTCTCGTAAAAAAAGCTGCACAGCTCGGTCAGGAAATCCCAGATCCCGGCGTAATCCTGCCGGCTGGAAAGCTGCAGGTACTCCATATCGAAGATCCAGTTCACCAGGTCGTACTTATCCTTAAAGTGGTAGTAAAAGCTCTTGCGGTTCATGCCGCACTGCTCCGCGATATCGGAAACACTGATCTTGGAAAAAGGCATCTGCTCCATCAGCTCTTTCATCGCGGCGGCCAGGGCGCGCTTGGTCAGGTTGGAATCGGCCGTAGTGTTCACCCCCGTTCATGCCTTATCTTAGCATATCCTACCGGTAAAATAAAACCCCCGTTGCCAAAAAGCGTTGGACAATCACAAAAAACTGTCCCAAATAGCTGTACGGCCCGGCTTTCCACCCCTCTTCTCCGCCAGTCTCTGCAAACTTCCACCTACGGCGGAGCCGCCTTTCGCCTCCGGCGAAATCCGCAGGCTGCGCCTGCGTCGGCGGGCTTCGCCCGCCGACGGCTCCGCCGCCCTCCCCCGCATAATCTCTTCCATTTCACCAAATTCCCAAAGGAGTGATCCCCATGCCCAAAGAACCCCGCTCCCTGCACGATCTTCATCCCCTGCGGCTGCTGCCGCTGGCTCTTTGCTTGGCCATGGTGGTGCTCTGCCTTATCCGGGGCGGCTTCTCGGTGGAGGATATCCTCTCCTACGCCCCGCAGAATGTCTGGTTGGCCGCTGGATTCCTACTGCTGCTCTACCTCGCCAAAAGTCTCAGTGTGGCTTTCCCCATCATCGTTTTGCAGGTTGCGGCCGGGCATCTGTTTGCCCCCACGGCGGCGCTGGCGCTCAATATTTTGGGCCTTGCCGTGGATCTCACCGTCCCCTTTTGGATTGGCCGGTTTTCCGGCAGCGGGCTTACCGCCCGGCTTTTGGCTCGTTATCCCCGCCTGGATGGCCTTCTGGAAAGCCAGGAAGGACATTATCTTTTCCTTGCGTTCTTTCTGCGGGTCATTTACCTCCTCCCCGGCGATATCGTCAGCATGTATTTCGGTTCGGTCCGGGGGCCCTACCTCACCTGCCTGCTCGGCGGGCTGTTGGGCGGCCTGCCCAGCCTGCTGGCCGCCACCCTGCTGGGCGCCAGCGTTTCACAGCCCGGCTCCCCAGCCTTTTGGCTCGCCCTTGGCATCACCGCCGGGGTTTCCACCCTCTCGCTGCTTGGCTATCTCCTCTGGCAAAAGCGCCATAAGACCAGGTTTTAATCCCTCCCACACAACTCCCCCTTTGTCCGGGCCGCCCTTTTACCTAATCTCGCTCAGGCCACTCCCCTCGGCACCACTGCCGGGCCTCGGCTTGCTCGCCGCCGGACTACTTTCCTCGGCAAAATCGCAAAAAGCAAAGTCTACACTATTTCCTGCGCCGCAAAAACTTTCCTCTATCCCGGTCGCCTGCCCCACAGCCCCGGAGGCACAGTCCCACCCCTTTTCACCAGCTCCCTGCTTTCCACACCTACGGCGGAGCCGCCTTTCGCCTCCGGCGAAATCCGCAGGCTGCGCCTGCGTCGGCGGGCTTCGCCCGCCGGGCGGCTCCGCCGCCCCCTCCGCACAGCTCTCCTAATACCAAACGACCGCCCTCCGAAAAAACGGAGGCCGGTCGTTTGTTTTTTACTTCGCCCGCAGCTGCCAGAATGCCACCGCACTGGCCGCCGCCACATTCAGGGAATCCACCCCATGCTGCATCGGGATCCGAACAGTGTAGTCGCAGTCAGCTATCGTGCGGACCGTCAATCCGGTGCCCTCGGTCCCCAGCACAATGGCCAGCTTTGGTTCCGCCGCCAGCCCCTCATCATCAATGGAAACCGAATCCTCCCGCAGGGCCATCGCCGCTGTCTTAAAACCCAGCCCATTCAGCCAGCCAAGTCCCGGATTCGGCCAGTCTGCCGGTTTCTCCCCTATGTAGGCCCACGGAATCTGGAATACCGTCCCCATACTCACCCGCACCGCCCGCCGGTTCAGCGGGTCACAGCAGCTGGGGGTCAGCAGCACCGCGTCAATTCCCAAAGCCGCCGCCGAACGGATGATGGCCCCCACATTGGTGGCATCCACCACATTTTCCAGCACGGCCACCCGTCTCGCTCCGGCGCACACCTCTCTGAAATCCCGGGGGCGTGGCCGCCGCATGGCACACAGCACCCCACGGGTCAGCTCATAGCCGGTCAGCCCTGCCAATACCTCCCGCTCCCCCGTGTAAAGCGGGATCTCCCCGCAGCGCGCAATGATCCCGGCTGCCTTCCCTTCAATAAATTTACGCTCGGTAAGGAGGGCCAGCGGCTCATAACCGGCATCCAGCGCCAGGCCAATGACGGTAGGGCTTTCCGCAATAAATACACCCTTTTCCGGCTCCAAACGGTTGCGCAGCTGTGCTTCGGTCAATCGGCAAAAAACATCCAGCTCCGGCCGGGAGAGATCGGTGATCTCAATGATTCGCGGCATTTTGGCATCTCCCCTTTCCTGCTCTCTGCCCCCATTATAGCAGGTTTTTCCGCCCAGGGAAAGCCACCCTTTTTCATTTTTCACTCTGGCTTTTCGATTATTTCCAGAGCCAGCATCCGCTCCAGCGGAATCTCCTCTCCCTCCGAGAGGAGCAAGGTTGGCGGCTGCTCCCGCAATCGCAGAGCCTGTCCGGTTTTTGTCACACAGTTCCCGCCAGCTTTTTTCTCATCCGCCACAAACCAGGTCACAGTGATCCACGGCCGCTCTTTAATTCTCCCCCGCAGCTGCTGCAGCCGGGCATCCAGCCGGGTCTGCTCGTCCTCGCTCAGCTGGGGACAATCCCTGGTAGGCCGGGCCGCTTCCATCAGTATTTCCTCATAACTGGTCAGGGCCGCAAACGGCGCAAACTGCACCGCCCTCTCCTCGAGTGGCATGGGACGGTGCCGCCGGGAAACGGGCCGCGGCAAATTGAGAATATCATCGTATTGATGGGTCGGCATGGCTGGTCTCCTTTCCTCGTCTTTGGGGAGAGATACCGGAGGGCGCGAGACCCGGCCCGCAGGGCAGCCGCCCCCTTCGGGGGCGGCTTGGGCGGCTCCGCCGCCTCGGCGGCCTGCGGCCGCCGGCCCTGCGGGCCGGGCCCACGCCCTCTGCACAAATCTCTGCTCTTCGCAAAAATCATCACCACAATTTATACAAATTGTATTGCCAAAGGCCTGTCCAGTCCAACCTCAGACAGAAATCCCCTTTGCAAATTCATCTCGCTCCATCCCACAAAGAACCCTCATTTCGCATTTTTCCGCCAACCGCCACCCCTGCTCAAACTCCTGCTCCTCACATAAATCGATCACCACATCTATACGAACCGTATTGTCTACTTCGTTTCTACTACTTTATACTCTCAAATTTTTCCGCACAAAGCTCAGGTAGAATCCTCTTCCCGCAAACCAATCCAACGAAAAACTGTGTTGTTTTCTGTGCATTCCCGCAAGCCGCCAATTCCAGCTCATTACGAAATCATCGCTCAAGTCTATACGAATTGTATTTATATCACCGATCTGATCATTCCCATCTTTGGCGGCAGCGCCCACCTGCGGGTCCATCCCGCAAAATCGTAATTTCTGCATTTTTCCGCAGACTATTAGACCCACGCAAATTTCCGCTCCCCGCAAAAATCATTGCCGTAGTTTATACAAGCTGCAATGTACGCAGTTCTACGCTTTACTCTCACAGATTTGATCATTCTTCCCTAATGATGACCACTTTCTGTAGACCTATCTTTCGGAAAATCGTATTATTCCACAGGCCATCTGTTCTGCGCAATTTTCCACTCTCTGTAAAGGTTATTATCACAATTTATACGAATTGTAATGTCTTCTTCGGCTCTACGCTTTATGCCCACCAATTTGGCCATTCCGGTCTTTGGTGGTAGCGCCCTCCTGCAGGTCCATCCCGCAAAATTGTAATTTCTGCATTTTTCCATGGGCTATTAGCCCCACGCAAATTTCCGCTCCCCGCAAAAAGCATTACCACAGTTTATACGAACCGTAACGCCTTCTTCGGCTCTACGCTTTATGCCCGCCAATTTGGCCATTCCGGTTTTTGGCGGTAGCGCCCTCCTGCAGGTCCATCCCACGGAGAATCGCATTTTTACCGTATTTTTGCCGCAGGGCCACAATGGCCTGCTGACCGCTCAGTTCCCGCTCCAGCTCGGCTTTTTGCTGCTGATGGGCCGCGTAGTTCCCAAAGAAGTCCAGCTGGTCCCCACCGACTAACTGCGCCTCCTCCTGCCGCAGCAATCCAGCTGCTGCCACCGTCACCCTCCGCACCGAAAGTCTGGAATCAGCAATACGGTCAAAAATTTCGGCGGCAGCCTGCATCAAAATGCGCGCGGAAGAAGCCGGAACCGGAAGATTAACGGAGCCATGGGCCGCCGCCGGAACTGCCCGGCCGTAGCGGTCGGTCTTGGTAAGGCCGTGGTAACTCCTCTGCTGCGCGGGCGCTGAAAGATTCTCGGCATCGTAGCCAATATCCAGCTGGAACTGGCTGCACACCAGCCCTTTTTCCACCAGCTCCAGCGAAAGCTGGTCGGCCATTTCCCGCACGATGAGCCCGGCTTTTTCGTGGGGGTAGGGCTCCGGCAGCACCTGCCCGGAACTAAGGCTGGAGCTCTTTGGTCGGTAGGCCTTGATGGCGGCAATGGTGCAGGGTTCCCAACCCCAGGCATGGTCGATGAGCAGCTCGGCATTGACACCGAACAGCCGGTAAAGCAGCTCCTCGTTGTGGAGCTCTTCCGGCTTTCCGGGCGAGCAGCGGGCGATATCGCCCATGGTGAACAGGCCGTTTTTTGCCAGTTTTTTGGCGTAGCCGGGGCCTACCCGCCAGAAATCGGTGAGGGGGCGATGATCCCACAACAGGCGGCGGTAGCTGTCCTCATTGAGCATGGCGATGCGCACCCCGTTGCGATCCGGCGGGATGTGTTTAGCGACGATATCCATGGCGATCTTGCTGAGGTAGAGATTGCTGCCGATACCGGCGGTGGCGGTGATGCCGGTTTCCCGCAGTACTTCCAGAATGATCCGCATGGCAAACTGGCGGGCGGTGCAGCGCAGGGTGGTCAGGTAGTCGGTGGCGTCGATAAAAACCTCATCGATGGAGTAGACATGGATATCCTCCGGGGCGACATGGCGAAGGTAGACCGAATAGACGCGGGAGCTGTACGCAAGATACTTGGCCATTTGGGGCGGAGCAACGATGTAATCGACGGCGAGGGTGGGATTCTTCCGTAATTCTTCCGCCAAAAACGACTTGCCGGTGAGCTGCCGGCCGGGGGCTTGCTGCCGCCGCTGGGCATTGACGGCGGCGACCTGCTGGACAACTTCAAAGAGGCGGGGGCGGCCGGGGATCCCGTAGGCTTTGAGGGAGGGGGAAACGGCCAGGCAAATGGTTTTCTCGGTTCGGGTGGCATCGGCGACGACGAGATTGGTAGTGAGGGGATCCAATCCGCGCTCGACGCATTCCACCGAGGCGAAGAAGGATTTGAGATCGACAGCGAGGTAAGTCCGCTCTTTCACGGGCGGGTCCCTCCTTTCCGCAGGAGGTCATATTGAAGCAGAACATTTGTTCTTAACTCTATTGTAGCATGGATTTTTCGGTTTGGGAATTGGCAAAATAGACAAACATCTGTTCTTTCATTTGGGGCAGGCGCACAAAAATGAGGACAGGGGGCGACCGGAGGGAGCCCCACTGAGGGATAATCCGGTACCATGCACCGGGGTGGACAGTGCGGGGCGAGGATGGGGCGGGGGGGGCGGGTGGGAGCCCCATCCTCGCCAAAAAAGAAGCCCGCCGAAAACGGCGGGCGGGATATAAGCAGATATTACTCGGCGAACATGGGGCTGGAAAGATAGCGGTCACCGGTATCCGGCAGAAGGACGACGATGGTCTTCCCCGCATATTCCGGACGCTGGGCCAGCTGGATAGCAGCCCATACGGCGGCGCCGGAGGAAATACCCACCAGCACGCCTTCGCTTTGGCCGATCTCCCGACCGGTGGCAAAGGCATCCTCATCGGCGACTGGGATGATCTCATCGTAGACCTTGGTATCCAGAACGGCGGGGACAAACCCTGCGCCGATGCCCTGGATCCCGTGCTTACCGGGGACGCCGGTGGAAAGGACAGCGGAGGTCTTAGGCTCAACGGCGACGATATGGATGGAAGGATTCTTCTCCCGGAGGTAACGGCCCACACCGGTGATGGTGCCGCCGGTGCCGACCCCGGCCACAAAGGCATCTACCTGGCCATCGGTATCCTGCCAGATCTCCGGGGCGGTGGTGGCATAGTGGGCCTGGGGATTGGCCTGATTGACAAACTGGCCGGGGATAAAGCTGTGGGGGATCTCGCGTGCGAGTTCATCCGCTTTGGCGATGGCGCCTTTCATGCCCTGGGCACCGGGGGTGAGGACCAGCTCCGCGCCATAGGCTTTCATCAGCTGGCGGCGCTCCACGCTCATGCTATCCGGCATGACGATGATGATGCGATAGCCCCGGGCGGCGGCCACGGAAGCCAGGCCGATGCCGGTATTGCCGGAGGTGGGCTCGATGAGGACGGACTGGGGAGTGAGGAGCCCCTTTTGCTCGGCGTCCTCTATCATGGCGAGGGCGACACGGTCCTTAACGGAGCCGGCGGGATTGAAGTATTCCAGCTTGGCCAAAAGGCGGGCCTTGAGGTCATATTTTTTTTCGATGTGGGTGAGCTCCAGCAGGGGGGTGTGGCCGATGAGCTGGGCGGCGGATGTGTAGATGTTTGCCATAGGGATGCCTCCTAACATGAAATAGACTAAAGCGGTAGATTTACCATGGGAATGTTATACACCCTGGGCGGGGATTTGTCAAGAGAAAAGCTCCCCGGGAGGGGAGCTTTTTGGGTGGGGCAATTAGTCATGCTTGCGGAGGAGGGCGGCGGAGCCGAGGGCCGCAGCGACGGCAGCGGCGACGGCCAAGCCGACCAGGTCATTGGCGCCGGTGGAGGGATTGGGCTGCTGGGCCGGTTTCTCCTCTTCGGCGGGGCGGATGATAACGATGGTGCCGGGGTTATCGGGGGTGGGAGGTTCGATCTCGCCGGTACCGGTCTTGGGGATGGTTGCGTTCTCCTTATACTGGCAAACAGAACATGTTCTATGCTTGGAACCATCTGTGGTATCGGTTGCAGAGGTATCGGTGATCCAGTCGCCAAAGGTATGAGCTACTTCATCCGCATGGGCTTTGCACCGCTTGCACTCGTGCCAGTGGGTATTCCCATTGGCATGCCAATCATCCGTGTATTCATGGGTGCAGGGTGCGCCGGTGGCATCAAAGTATAGCGTCATGGTTCTCGGACCCCATGCGGCATTACTCCATGCTGTTGTACCAGCCGCAGGAACTATGGCATAGTCTTCGCTAACAACTTCAAAATCGATCGTGACAAAATACTCTGTGCCCTCTACGAATTTATCCCCACTGGACAGAGTGTTTCCTGGCGTTATACTCTCATTGCCATTGGACACATAGGACTGCCAAACCACATTACTAATGGTTAGTTGCTTATTGATCGATTTGTTGGTGTCACTATAAGTAAGAGTAATATCGCTTGCGGTTGCGGGTGTGTTGCCAGCGACAGGGGTAGGCATGGAAACTGTGATGGTGGGCCTTACCGAAGCCGCAGGAAGATTAATGGGCACATCACTGGTGGGGGTGCCGCTGATGATAAGGTACCAGCTATTCTCTCTAACTTCTGCCGCAAATCCCTCAGGGAGGTTCATTTTGCTTACATAGTCGGCAGGGAAATAATGGCCAGATGCAGCTATGAATTTCACCTCCGTAATGGCCGCGCCTTTGGTCACTTTTTGAATGAGAGCACCACCTTTTTCAAGAGTCATGTTTTCGCCAGCGGTGATGGTGACAGTGTAGGTAGTGGGGGCGGTATACGCAGCGCCGCGGGTGATGGTGACATAGGAGCCGCTGGTGTTGTCTTCAGCGTTGGGGGCAATGGCTGTGGCATTATTATTCAGCTTCAAGTAGTTGCTTGCATTAGCGTTCTTGATCTTGGCATGGATAGCGCCTGTCGAGCTATAGTCATGGCTATTGGTAGCGGTAATATTGGTATTTTCGCCGCTGACGATGAGCGTAGACAGAACATTGACTATCTTATCACTATCAGCCTTACCGGCTGTGATGGCGCTGAAGTACTGAGAATGGTTTGTTGCGGTGACCTGGGCACCATTGCTGACGGTGATATCGCCAACCGCACGGATGGCGTTGCCGCCGGCTTGGGCTCCTGCTGTTACACTGCCGCCGGAGATGGTGATAGCGCCATCGACATGGAGGGCGGAGGAGGCTTCGTAGCTGTCTTTGTCTTGTCCGCCCTGGGTGGTGCTGTAATTGGTGATGGTGACGGCGCTGCCGGTGAAGGTGGCATCGCCGCCGACCTGGACGGTGGGAACACTATCGGTTTTGCTATTTGCGATAAGGGTGGCTTTATTCTTCACGGTGAGGTCGCCTTTAACCTCAACAGCTTTAGTAGTGCTGGTAGTTGTGCCAGCTGTGACTCTAGCGCCATCAATGGTCAAGCTTGGGCTATTAGAAGTGGTTGTGTTATTGGGTACATGGATGGAGCCGACGGTAAGGGAGTCGGAGCCGGAGCCGGAGATGGTGAGGCTCTTTTGCGTGGTTACGATGGAGGAAAGGGTGTTGGTGCCTTCGAGGATCAGGGTGCTATCGGCAAGAGTGGCTTCGAACGAGAGGGCCTTGGTGCCATTGAAGTTATCCAAGGTGATGGTATTGTTTTCCCCTACGGTAGCGGTGCCGCCGGTTTCACCATTAATGATTTCGCCCTGTTTTAGCGTTTTGCCACCGTAGCTGATGGTGGAGTTGGGGGCAGCGATGGTGATGGTCTTGAAATATGCCATTGTATCGCCTATGGTGCAACCTTTGAGGTGGTTTGCATCACTAATGGTTACAATGTCGCCGCCATCATTTGTGTTATTCTGTACTGTGCCCGTAACACTGTATTTGTCCATATCGGTGATAGTAATATTGCCGCTCACAGAGAGGACATTATGAGTCTTACTTGTGTTACTGGTCGTTAGCTTTATCTCGCCAGTGTTATTAAAAGTGAGGTTACCACTTGGTACTTCAATAGCGCGGCCTCTAGCAGAGATATCGAGGCTGCCGGAGCCGGAGAGGATGACATTGATGGCGTATTTTTTAACATTATCAGTAGAAATGCCGGTGCTAACATTGCTTATTTTGTTTTCCCCTTCCAGCTTGATGGTGTAGTCGCCATTAGCCGCAAACTGGATGCCATTGATAATAGTACTACTGGTGATGTTGACACCTTTGAGGGTAAGCTCTTTCTTAGCTGCATTGTAGTAATAAGAGCCAGAGCAGGAATTGGCAGTGATGGTAGTCCACTGGTCGACAACAGCGGGGCCGCCGGCAATGTAGACGTCAGTGGTGGTAGTTTCCGCCAGGGCGGTGGTAGGAAGCAGGACAAAGACTAAAGCCAGCGCGAGGAGGGCGCTGAGCAGGCGTTTTTTCATGGGGGTGGGCCTCCTTCTCATTTTCTTAAAATTGTGGTTTTTACTGGGCGCAGAGGCCCTACTTTCAACCCCCATAATACCCCCTTTTAGGGGGTATTTTTCGCCCTGGGGGCGAAATGCGGGCAAAGCGGTGTGAATTGCAGGAACGCCCTAAAAAGTGCACAAAAAGCCCCCGCGATGGAAGGCTTTTTGCTAAGAATGGGAATGCATGGAATCCCAAGGTATTACTGGCTATTACATAATGCCGCCGGCGGTGTAGGTATAGACACCCAGGATGAAGGCCACGACGCACAGCACGGCGCAGACGAGGGTATCGGTTTTCTTTTGGCGGGCTATCAGCTTGGCCAGCAGGGCATCGTAATTTTCGCGGTTTTGGTCGTAATCCGGCTGGGCGGCCAGGGTCTCTTCCATCTTTTTGCCGTACAGGCGGTAATCCGCATAGGTAAGGGCGGGCATAAGCACGATGAAAAGCAGGAAAAACAGCATGGCTGGTGCCTCCATTCTATTGGGATAAGATGCAGGGAAACTCCGGCCGGAAAACCGACCGGAGTATGGCCCGTGCTAAATTCCGGGATCAGTGCAGCAGTGCATTGGGCAGCACAGTGACGATGCCGGGGATGTAGGTGAAGAGGAACAGATCGATGATGAGGACCGCCAGGAAGGGCAGGACCTGCCGGATGACCTTCTCCAGACGAACTTCGCAGATGCTGGAGGAGACAAAAAGGTTCATGCCGATGGGCGGGGTGATCTGGCCGATGGAGAGGTTGATGATCATGATAATGCCGAAGAAGGTCTTATCGATGCCATAAGCGGTGACCAGCGGAACCAGAACGGGGGTGAGCAGGGTGATGGCGGCGACATTATCCAGCAGGGCGCCGGCCACAAACAGTGCCAGGTTAATGAGCAGCAGGACGACAGCAGGGCTATCGGTGATGCCGCTGATGGCAGCAACGATCTGATTGGGGATCTGCTGCATGGTGAGCATCCAGCCGAACACGGCAGCCGCACCGATGAGGAACAGGATCATGGAGGTGCTGACGCCGGTCTTGACGCAGGCTTCGTAGGCTTTCTTGATATTGAGCTGCTTGAACACGAAGTAGCCGATGATGAAGCCGTACAGAACGGATACGCCGGCAGCTTCGGTTGCGGTGAACTTGCCGCTGTAAATGCCGCCCAGGATGATAACCGGGGACAGCAGCGCCAGGAAGCTCTGAATAACGATCTTGGCCTTGCTTTGGGTATGGAACTCAGCGATATCCAGTTCGGAAGTGCCGTAGCCGTTTCTCTTGGCACGGAAGTATTCGACGGCCATAAGGCTGACGCCCATGATGATACCGGGGATGATACCGCCGGTGAACATCTCCAGGACGGAGACATCGGCGACGATGGCATACATGAGCATGGTGCCGCTGGGAGGAATAATGAGGCCCAGCAGACCGGAGGAGGCGATAACAGCAGCGGTGTATTCTTTCTTATAACCGGCTTTCTCCATGGGCTCTACCATGATGCCGCCGATGGCAGCGGCCGTAGCGGTGGCGGAACCGGAGATGGCGCCGAAGAACATGCAAGCCAAAGTGGTGACCATGGAAAGGCCGCCTTTGAACCGGCCTACCACACGGTTGGCCAGATAGATGAGCTTATCGGAAACGCCGCCCAGAGTCATGACCTCACCGGCCAGGGTGAACATGGGGATGGCCAGCAGGGAAAACTTGCTGACACCGCTGAGGAGCTTCTGGGTGATAATAAGCGCATTGAGGGTGCCGCCCTGCAGAATAGTAAGCAGAGAGGCGGTGCCCATCGCCATGCCGATAGGAACAGCGATAAGGAGCAGAATACCGGTGGAAATCAACAGGAATGCAGTCATGCGGTGACTTCCTCCTTTCCTTTTTTGGCAAAGAGATCGGCGAAGCGGTCTACAATGAGGACGATGAAGTTGAGGATCATGCCAACGGCACCGACACCTACCACAAAGTAGTACCAGCCATAGGTGATGGGGGAAGAGCCGACGATAACATGCATATTCTCGCCTGTCATCTGGAAGGCCTGGGAGGTAACGACCACCAGGAACGCGATGCTGATGAGATCAGCAATGATGAGGATGACTTTGGTGAGCTTTTTGGGCAGCAGGTCCACGAAGAATTCCAGGCGGATCTGCTTATTATTGGCCGTGGCGGTGCAGGCACCCAGGAACACGCTGCAGACCAGCAGGAATACGATGAGATCCTGCGACCAGGGCAGCGGAACGAACGAGATAAAGCGGGAAATTATCTGCAGCAGCAAAACCAGGAACATAGCGACCATGACAATGCCCAAAAGGAAATTGCAGGCCTTGTTGACGGCTCCGACCGCAGTTTTCAGCGTTTTACGGAACATAGAATTACTCCTTTACTGATAAGAGAACTTGAGGAGGGGCAGAGTCGGGCGGGTATGCCCGGCTCTGCCGCAGAGATGACTCAATCAGTTAGCCTTTCAGCTGGTTATACAGAGCGGTAAATTCATCGCCGTACTGCTTGCAGTAGGACTCGGTTACGGGAGCCAAAGCCTCTTCGAAAGCGGTCAGATCGGGATAGGTGATAGTAACGCCCTGCTCCTCGATGAACTTGAGGTCGGAAGCTTCGGACTCGGAAACGGTCTTAACATCAGCGGCACAGACTTCCTTGGCAGCGTCCAACAGGATCTGCTGCAGCTCGGGAGACAGGCTATCGAACTTGGCCTTGTTCATGATGAGCGGCTCGGAAACATACTGATGATGGGTAACAGCCAGATACTTCTGAACCTCATAGAACTTGCTGCCGATGATATTGGAGGTGGGGTTTTCCTGAGCGGAAACAATGCCAGTCTGCAGACCGCTGTAGGTATCACTCATGGAAAGGGTGGTGGGGTTGGCGTTCAGGGCGGTCAGCATATCAGCGATAAGCTTGGCGGAACCGACACGAACCTTCAGGCCGGAGAAATCGGCAGGGGTGTTGATCTCGTTATTGGAGGTAACAACACGGAAGCCATTGGCGGCCCAGCCCAGGATGGTCATGCCCTGTTTTTCGATAGCGGTATTGAGGGTTGCAGCTACATCGCTATCAGCAAAAGTGAGAACCTGTTCCCAAGAGGTGAACGCATAAGGCATAGCGATAACATTGAACAGCGGATCATAGTTGGCGAGGTAAGCATCGGGATCCAGAACCATATCCTGGGTGCCGGACTTAACGGACTCCAGCATCTCGGAGCCGGAGCCAAGCTGCTCGGCGGGGAAGATATTGATGATGAGCTGTCCATTGGACTTCTCTTCAACGATCTTCTTGAAGGATTCAGCGAGGACCTGATAATGGTGATCGGTGTTGTTGGTGTGGCCCAAGCTCAGCTGGATAGCCTTTACATCGTTGCCACCATTGTTGTTACCACCGTTGTCATTGCCGCAGGCGACCAGAGTCAGGATCATAGCCAGTGCCATAATCAGTGCGATGATGCTTCTTTTCATGATTTTCTTCCTTTCTTTTTTGTCCGATTTTTTATCTCATGTGATCGCTCACATATGACCAAATTGTACCGCAACCGTGCGGAAAGGAATACAGGAAATTAACGGAATCTTAGCCGTGGCAGGCCAGCGCCATGCTGCCGCCCAGGTGGGCGTGGATCTCCTCGCACATATCGCGGGCGGTATGGGTGAGCATTTCCAGGTTATAACCGGTGTGAATGCCCATCTTCTCGCACATATTCACGAGGTCTTCGGTGGCGATGTTGCCCTTGGCGCCGGGGGCGAAGGGGCAGCCGCCCATGGCCGCCAGGGAGGCATCAAAGTGGGTGATGCCTTCTTCCAGGGCTACGAAAGCATTGGCAATGCCCATGCCATGGGTATCGTGCAGGTGAGCGCAGATATGATCCGCACCGACCAGACCGATCATGTGGCGGAGAACTTCCCGTGTATGGGTGGGGGTGGAGATACCGGAGGTATCGGCCAGGCCAAAGTACTCCACACCGACGCTGTGGGCCTCTTCCACGATCCAATCCAGACGCTCCAGCGGGATCTCATCGCCAAAGGGAGAACCGAACACGCAAGGCAGGGCCAGCTGAATGCGAACATCGCCGGTCTGCTGGGAAGCCAGCTCCTTGAACTGAGCCATGCTCTCCTGAATGGTGCGGCGGGAATTGCGGAGGTTGTGCTCTTCGCTGGCGCTGACCACGAAGGACAGCATGTGGGAGCCGGCCGCGACGGCGTCATCGGCACCGCGCTTATTGAGGGCCAGAGTGCTGAGGGTGCAGCCTTTTTCATCGGCGTAGGGCTTGATTGCCTCAAACACGGCGGCTGCATCGGCCATCTGGGGCATGACCTTGGGATTGACGAAGCTGGTAACTTCCAGCTCCTTGGCACCGCAATCGATCATGCGGCGGATGTACTTGATCTTGACTTCGGTGGGAATGAACTCCGCATGGTTCTGCCAACCATCGCGGGGACAGCATTCCTGGATATGGACCTCTTTAGGAAGTGACATGGATTTGTACCCTCCTTATCAGTTGATGACGCCTTCGGCACGGAACGCTTCAAGCTGTTCCTTGGTGAAGCCGAGGGACTCAAAGATCTCTTCGTTGTTTTCGCCCAGATCCGGAGCGGCCTTGTAGTAGACACAGGGGGCTTCCTCCATCTTGAGGGGATTACCGATGACGGTCAGCTCCTTGGGAGCATCGGGGTGTTTAACCGGCGCGGGAACCTTGACGAGCATTTCACGCACTTCCACGATGTTCTTATCGTTGGCGGCCTGCTCGCAGTTGTAAATGGGCGCTACGGGGATACCGGCCTCATCAATGATCTTGCAGACCTCGGAAACGGTTTTATCGGCGGTCCATTTTTCGATGATCTCCTTGAGGGAATCGGCGTTCTTTTTACGGGACTCGGTATCGCAGTACAGGGGATCCTGGGCCAGTTCCGGCATACCCATGGCAGCGGAAAGCTTTTCAAAGTGCTTATCGGTGCCGGAGGCAATAACAAAATAATCGTCCTTGGCCTTGAAGGAATCATAGGGGGCGGAGGTGATGTACTTGTTGCCGGTCTTAACAGGGCTGACGCCGGTGTAAACATACTGCATCATCTTGGCTTCCATGCCGGAGAAGATGGAATCGACAAGAGCGACATCGATGTGGTTGCCTATGCCGGTTTTTTCACGGTTATACAGAGAAGCGCAGATGGCGAAGCCGGCATTCAGACCGCCGAACAGATCGCCGATAGCCATGCCGGCGCGGGTGGGCTCGCTGCCCGGCCAGCCGGTGATGCTCATGCTGCCGCCCATAGCCTGACCGATGAGGTCGTAGCCGGGACGATTGGCATTGGGGCCATACTGGCCAAAGCCGGAGATAGAAGCATAAACCAGGCGCGGATTCAGCTTTTTGCACTCTTCATAGCTGAAGCCCAAACGGCCCATAACACCGGGACGGTTGTTTTCCAGCAGTACATCAGCGCTCTTTACCAATTCGCTGAACAGTTTTTTTCCGTCCTCTGTTTTTAGGTTGATGGCAACACCGCGCTTATTGCGGTTCAGATTCTGGAAATACATGCTCAGTCCACTATTTTTTTCCAAAGGGCGCGCATTGCGGACGAAGTTGCCGCCGGTGGTCAAGTTTTCCACCTTGATAACATCGGCACCCATATCGGCCAGATACATACCACAGTAGGGGCCTGCCAGGAAGTCGGTGAAATCGAGCACGCGGATGCCCTTGAGAAGCTGTCTAGTCATGATAAATCCTCCTGCGGCGCGATACTTTCGCGCCAGAATCATTTTTCGCGCTCTGGGGGCGGCCGACCCCCAAACACACACAAGATTCGCTTCCGGAAGCTTAATCTACGCTTCCATGATAGCCAAGTATGTCGAAATTGTGAAATGCCAAGAAACGAGCTTGATTGATGCTGTTTTTGCATAACAGTCAAAGTGCTGTGTTTTTGTTTGATATATTTGTGCAAAAAGCCCACGATTCCAGCGATTTTACAAGTTTTTGTATAATGTATTTGGTTGCTTTCCCCTGCCCCACATGGTAGAATATTAGGGAAAGCAAAGAGAATACTGTGGCCCAAACGAATGGAGGACACGCAAAACCATGACGATCTTTCAATTGGAATGTTACTACGCGTTAGCTCAGTCGCTTAATTTTACCCAGACGGCCAGCCAGCAATATATCACCCAGCCAGCCCTAAGCCGAAGCATCTCCTCGCTGGAAAAGGAGCTGGGAATCAAGCTGGTGAACCGCACCACCCACACCGTTTCTCTGACCCCGGCAGGGCGGGTATTTGCTGAAGAGTGCCGCAAGATCATAAGCACCTACCAGGATGGCGTGCAGAACGCCCTGACTGCCTCCCAAAGCATCGTAGGGCGGGTACGGCTGGGAGTGCCGATCGATTCCTTTGAACCGCTGGCGGTACAGCTGGTGCGGGCCATCACCGAAAAGCACTCCGGTATTCATATTGAGCTGAAATTCAACACCCCGACCAGACTGCTGCGTGCGCTGGACGACGACCTGGTGGATGTGATTATTGCCAGCGGCCGCCCCAGAAGTGCCGAAAGCAAGTACCTGCTGGTAGACCGCCGGATGGACTATGTAGTAGTATCCTCCATTCATCCCCTGGCGGACCGGGAGGCAGTCTCCTTTAGCGAGCTGCGGTATGAAAACTTTATCGCCATCTCCCGTTCTTCCTCCATTGCCGGGTATCAATCCATCATAGACCACGCCTCAGCCGGCGGGTTTTCTCCCAATATAGTGGGAGAAGCGGAGACGGTTTCCTCCCTGCTGATGATGGTGGCCTGCGGCGTAGGCATCACCGTGCTTTACAAGGAACATCAGCCCATTTCCGCCACCGAAGCGGTGCGGTTTATCCCACTGAAGGGCGAGAAGTACTTTAACCGGTATCTCATCTGGAACCGGCTGGATAATTTCTGTCTAGATTCGGTACTGGAGGTTGCGAAAGGACTTTTTACCCCCGAAGCAGAAGATGAATAAATAAAAAGTCTCCCTGCGGGAGCGCGATAAAAAGGGACCTATAAGGTCCCTTTCTGTTTAATATTAGAACATACAACGCTAATTTACACTTTGTGATTGCTATTTTGCTTTGCTGTGATGAAAGTGATAAAACAACATTATATACCGATCCAACTTACATGACGGTTGGCTTTTGTTTGATTTTTACCTTTTGACTACCCTACCTGATATTAACCTGTACTAAAAATAGGAAAATAAAAAGCGCCGTCCCGGGATCACTCCCAAGACGGCGCTTTTCTGTTGTGGATCAGAGCGAACACTTTACGGCGAAGCCGCCACAAAAGAAGTATGTGTTCATCTGAACCTCGTTTGGTGGAGGCGAGGAGAGTCGAACTCCTGTCCGAAAACCAGTCCGCACGGCTTTCTACGAGTGTAGCTGTTCTTTTAACATTCCCTCTGCCTCCCGCCGGACAGCAGGCTGAAGGCTTTAGTAGCTCCTGATACAATCACAGGCCCGGAGCCCTTCCCATGATCGTTCACCACTCATCGACGCCCTCCTGCGGCCGTGGTCCTCCGCAGTCGGACGGCTGCTTAATTAAGCAGCGTACGCGTAATCAGTGTTAGCGTTTATATTTAAGTTACCCGTTTTATAGAGGTCGAGCGCCTCTACTCGCTTACCCTGTTTCTCAGTCCCCGTCGAAACCGGTACGCCCCCGTATTCACTTTTTTGGTTTAGCCACGGCCGCGCATAGCGCGTTCGATATCCCGCTGGGCATCGCGCTTAGCGGCATCGGCACGCTTATCATACAGCTTTTTGCCGCGGCAGATGCCCAATTCTATCTTGACCCGGCTGCCCTTAAAGTATGCCTGAAGCGGGATAAGGGTGAGCCCCTGCTGCTGTTTTACCAGGCCGTACAGGCGGTTCAATTCCTTGCGGTGCAGCAGCAGTTTTTTGGGACGCAGCGGGTCACGGTTAAAGATATTGCCTTTCTCATAGGGGCTGATGTGCATTTGCCGCACAAAGAGCTCCCCTTTTTCGAAGCTGCACCAGCTGTCCTTGAGGTTCAGGCCGCCGTTGCGCAGGCTTTTTACCTCGGTACCAAACAGCTCGATGCCGGCTTCCATGGATTCTTCCACAAAGTATTCGTGCCGCGCCTGGCGGTTGGCGGCAATTTGCTTGATTCCCTGCTTTTCTGCCATGTGCGGTCACTCCTTTCCTTTGGTGGATTTTATATGATAGCACATTTCTGCGAAATGTCAAGTATTATAGTTCGCTGCGGCCCTCCATGGCACGCCACAGAGTTACCTCATCGGCGTATTCCAGATTTCCGCCCACAGGGATGCCGTAGGCCAGCCGACTAACCTTGACGCCAAGAGGCTTGAGCAGCTTGGCAATATACATGGCCGTTGCTTCCCCCTCCACGGTAGGGTTGGTGGCCATAATGACCTCACTGACATCGCCTTTGGCTATGCGGGCCAACAGCTCCTTAATGGTGAGCTGATCCGGACCGATGCCATCCATGGGGGAAATGAGCCCATGCAGCACATGATAGACACCATTATATTCCCGGGTGCGTTCAAAGGCCAGCACATCGCGGGGATCTTCCACCACACAGATGAGGGAGGCATCCCGCCCCTTGGCCGAGCAGATGGGGCAAAGCTCCCCTTCAGTAAAGTTGCCGCAGACAGAACACTTTTTGATCTTACTTTTAGCTTCCAAAATGGCAGTGGAAAATTCCTTTGCCTTGTCCTCCGGCAAATCCAGCACATAAAAGGCGAATCGCTGGGCCATCTTGCGGCCGACACCCGGCAGGCGGGCAAACTGCTCGATAAGTTTTTGCAGCGGCGCTGCGGTGGAATCCATGCGATTCTCTCCCCTCTTACGGAAAAATAAGATTACAGACCGAGATCCAGTCCGCCGGTAATGGCGCCAATGGTCTGCTCGGCATCCGCATTGCAGGCACGGATGGCCTCATTGACGCCTTCCCGGATGAGATCCTGCAGAAACTCGATATCATCAGGATCCACTACTTCCGGCTTAAGGGTAACAGATGTCACTTCCTTTTTGCCGTTGATTTCAACTTCAATATTGCCGCCGCCAGCAGAAACATGGTAGACCTTTTCTTCCAGTTCCGCCTGGGCACGGGTCATCTCTTCCTGCATCTTCTGCATCCGCTGCATCATCTGGTTCATATTACCGGCGCCGCCGGCGCCCTGGGGAATTCTTGCTTTCATATTGGTTCTCCTTTTTGGTTATTATTCTCTGGTAACTGGGATGCCCATTCCCTCCGCCTGCTTGATGAGATCCTCCAGCGGAGAGCTTTGCGGAGCGGCCGCCTTGGGCACAGCGGTGTAGGGCCCCACACCATATTTCACGCCAGTCACTTCGGCGATAGCTCGCTTTAGGCTCTGACGGGTAAAATCATTGCTGCGCATCATCTCCAAAAAGATGGGCTTATCGCACTCGATGAGGACAGTCTGCCCGCGGAAATGGGCATGGCTGCCCTGCAGAGCGCCTGCCAGCATCTTATTAATGACGCCAAGACGGTCCAATACCTGCAGCCACTGGTCCTCCGGCATTGGCTCCACCGGGGCAGCGGCAGACTTCGCGGCCGGCTGGGCCGCTTCCTGCTGCGGGGGCGGTTCCATGCCGGACAGCGCTACCTGCTCCGGTTCGGCTGATTTTTCTTGTTGTGGCTGGGATACTCCTCCGTCAGCCGGCTGCGGCGCCGGGGACGGCGTGGGGCGGATCCCCTCCGCCAGCAGCCGATTGAGCTTAGCTTCCAGCTCCTCGATGCGGGCGACCAACGCTTCCCGGCTGGGACTGACCCGCCGGTCGCTGAGCTTCAAGAGGGCCAGCTCCATCTCGGCCCGGCGGCTGGTGCTGCGGGCCATGGCCGCCTGGGTATCCTGCAGCGTTCTGATGGCATCCATGAGCGCGGCTGGGGTAAAGGAGGCCGCTTGTTTTTTATACTGCTCCAGCGTCTGCGGCAGGCAGACAATAAGTTGTTCGGGATCACGGGCGGTAGCTGCCACCAACAGGTTGCGGTAATGGCTGATCAATTGGCTGCACAGGCGGTCATATTCCACAGCCTGTCCGGCCAGGCGTTCCATGGCATCCATTGCGCCGGTAAAATCCCCCGTCGCGGCGGCATCGGCAATCTCGAAGAGATAATCCTGCCCCACAAGCCCGGCCGCCTCGCTGACGGTTTCCACGGTGATATCGTGGGCATGCGCCCAGCAAAGATCGAGGAGAGAAAGGGCATCGCGCATACCGCCATCGGCAATACGGGCAATAAGGGCGGCGGCTTCATCCGTCAGGGTCATGTCCTCCTGTCCGGCAATATATAGTAGTCTATCCCGAATGACATCCGGGGCGATGCGCTTAAAATCGAACCGCTGACAGCGGGACTGAATGGTAGCTGGGATTTTGTGTACTTCGGTGGTGGCCAAAATGAAAATCACATGCTCCGGCGGCTCTTCCATGATCTTAAGCAGGGCATTGACCGCCCCAACGGAGAGCATATGCGCCTCATCGATGATATAAACACGGTATTTGGCGATATTGGGCAGGAAAACGGCTTCTTCCCGCAGGTCACGGATGTTATCCACGCCGTTATTGCTGGCGGCATCAATCTCCACTACATCCACCAGGCTGCCGTTATCCACCCCTCGGCAGCAGTCACATTGGCCGCAGGGACTGCCATCTACTGGATTGCGGCAGTTCACCGCCTTGGCGATGAGCTTGGCACAGGTGGTTTTGCCGGTGCCACGGCTGCCCATCAGCAAATAGGCATGGGCAGGCTTCCCCTGGATCATCTCGTTTTTCAGCGTAGTGGTGATGTGCTCCTGCCCCACGACTTCTTCGAATGTGCGGGGACGCCACTTACGGTATAGTGCCTGGTACATTCCGTTTTCTCCCCTTTCCCGCAAAATGAAAAGGCAGCCTTTATCATACGGAAACCCGGTTGGCTGCGGCACCCGCAAATACTGCTTAATGCTGCTCGGTTCCCCGCCTGACATGGTTCACAGCACTGCGTCGCACAGGACCAGATTTCCGCATGACAAAGGCTGCCTTTGCACGACCTGTCATGGCCTACTAAGATATTATACACGAATTTAAGTTCGTGTGCAACCATTTTTTCTTGTCAATCTTCGCTGATAAAATAGCCCAGGATCTCCTGCTGCATGGCATCCATGTCATCAGTGGTGACAATAACCAAGAGGGCGTAATTTCCTGCTGTAATGACCCGTCCGGCCTGTGCCGAAGGATACCCGGGAAATGCCTGCTGCACTGTCTCCAGACGCTTTTGCAGGGCGGCAGTCACCTTTTCCGTTTTGCCCGGGACCGCCTGCGCCAATAGCATTTGCTGGGGATTATCCTCTGGTGCGGCAATGCGCCCGCAGCCCAAAAGAAGGTATTTCTCTTTTATCTGCAGCAGCGCTGCCAGATCAGCCGCACTCTCCAGCCGCATGCTTTCCGGCAGATCATACCGTTGGGATAGATCTTCTATCATCTGCTCCGGGGTGGTATCTTCCCGCAGTACAATGGATCCTGACAGTTCCTTTTTTCCACAGGCGGTGCACAGCAGCAGGCACCCCAGCAGCAAGATCATCCATCTTTTCATGCAAGCTCCCCCCTCTTACCCTTTTGTATGGCAGAAGAAGGAAAAACATTCCCGCAAAAATGAAAGCCGCCCGGCACAGCCGGGCAGCCCCAAAGATACTTTGTTTTACAAAAGAATGATGCCGGCTTCCTCGCACTTTTTTACGGTGTCATCGTCCCACACCGAGGATTGCACCTCTCCGATATGGACAGTTCCCATCAGGAACATACACAATCTCGATTGGCCAATACCGCCGCCAATGGTCAGCGGCAGCTCTCCGGCCAGCAGCATCCGGTGGAAGGGCAATGTACGGCGGTTTTCACAGCCGGAAATAGTCAGCTGGCGGTCCAGTGCCGCAGGATCTACACGGATGCCCATGGAGGAAAGCTCAAAAGCGGTGCCCAGTACCCGGTTGTAGACCAGCAGGTCGCCGTTCAGTGTCCAGTCATCATAGTCCGGCGCACGCCCATCATGCGGTTTTCCGCTGCGGAGCTCACCGCCGATCTGCATGAGGAACACGGTGCCGCATTCTTTTGCGATGGCGTTCTCCCGCTCCTTTGGGGTCAGGTCAGGGTATCTGTCCTCCAGCTCCTGTGTGGTGATAAAGGTCACCTCCGGAACCAGGTCCGGAACCGTATTCAGCTGCGGGTATATGGCCCGCAGGGTGCGCTGGGTGGAAACGATCGCATCCACAATGCTCTGTACCGTAGCTTTCAGATAGGCCACATTGCGCTCCTCTGGTGTGATAACCTTTTCCCAGTCCCACTGATCCACATAGATGGAGTGAATGTTATCCAGCGTTTCATCGCGGCGGATAGCGTTCATATCGGTATAAAGGCCCTTGCCGGGACGGAAGCCGTAGCGGTGCAGCGCCAGGCGCTTCCACTTGGCCAAGGAGTGCACCACCTGTGCATCCCGGCCGATATCCGGCACATCAAAGGAAACGGGGCGCTCCACGCCGTTCAGGTCATCATTCAGGCCGGTAGAAGCCTCCACAAACAGCGGGGCTGATACCCGGCTTAGATTCAGATTGCCGCAGAGAGTATCCTCAAACACCCGCTTGATCAGGCTGATGGCCTTTTGGGTATCATACAGGGAAAGGCAGCTGTGGTAACCTGCCGGGATGAACACTTTGCTCATTGTTCCGCACTCCTTTGCGCAAAAAATATATCTGCAAGTATAGGCCGGCCAGCGGCGTTTGTCAAGCCAAAAATGAAATTTAACATCGCCTTAACTTGCAAAAATGCCGGCCTGCAGGGCAAGCCGCCCTCCGGACGGCTTTAGCAGCCTTCGGCTGCCACGCGGCGCTACAAGCGCCGCGGCCCTGCGGGCCGGTCTCCATTGGTTTGCAGGAATCGGCAAATATCCTGCTCAAATCAATCCCTGCGCCCTGTAAAAGGCGATGAGCAGATCGACCATGCGGCCGTAGCTCTGCACCCCATCGGTCTGGTCGTTGGCCTTCAGGTAGGCATCGTTCCAGTGGTCAGCCGTTTCGCCTACCGGCGTTTCGTACTTTTTCCAGTAGCGGCTGTTTGCTGCCAGATCCCGCAGCACCCCTTCCGGCAGCAGCGTATAGATCTCCTGCCAAGCGTTTTGGTCATAGCGGTACAGGCGATTCGTAGCGTGGATAAGTCCCATCATCGCACCGCTGTACTGCAGCTCTGTACTACCGCTATTATAGCAAGCCAGGTAAGAGATAAAATTCGCCTCATCTTCCCGCATAAAGCCGCAGATGTGAGAAAGCTCGTGACACATGGTGGAGGAAATGCCGTAGGCCGGCTGATGCACATTGATATTTGGCTCCGAAATATAGGGAAAAATCACACCAGTCAGCTGAATATAGCTCATAACCTCCGAAAAATACATGGCTTTCGGGCGGGTCCGTCCCGCCAGGTCAAAGAGCTGCACCCCATAGATCTTATCCAGTGCTGTCACCGCATCGGAAGCGGTCTCCGCCAGTTCCGCATATGCTACGGAAGAAGCAAACACCCCCTCGGCATCCTCTTCACATTGTGGCCGCAGCTCCGCAGCCTGCCTCGCCAGCAGATGACAGAGTGAACGAAGCGTTTCCACATCGGTCGCCTCGGTTTGCAGTCCCAGGCTTTCCCCCACTGGAATCCGATAGTAATTGAGATTCCCTGTAAGGACAAACCAAAAGAAAACCGCTGATGCCGCCGAGGCTATGATCCACAGCCGTTTCAAACACACCATCCACCAGCGCTTTCCCTGCCGGATGGCTTCCCTGACCCAAAAAATGAGAAACAGCAGAATTCCTGCCCCCAACAGGAGCAGAATCATCTCCATAGCGGAAAAAGGCAGCTTGCCGGTCAGCGCCGTCAGCACAGTCGCCATGCCGTGGTACCACCCGCGGCTGTAAATGCGTTCCACCGCCATGGCATTGTCACGCGCCAGGCGGATCAGCAGCAACCCCGCTGGCGTCAGCAGTGTCAGCACCGCGCAGGCAATGATACCGCCCCGGCTCATCACCCGGGGTTTCGTTTTTGTAGCAGCCGCACTCATCATAGGGATACCCTCATTGAGCCAGCTTGGCATTAGTCTTTTCCATAAAACGCTCCGCCCGTATAATGGCGCGGGTATGACTGCCCTCACCGATGGCCCCAGCGGTATCTTCGGCATAGACCCTGAAGGAAAGTATTCTGCCCTCCACAGCAGTCAGCTCCGCCGTAACGGTCACTTTCATCCCCACCGGGCTGGCCGCAGTGTGGCGCATATTCATCTCCGTTCCCACGCTGGTGGCGCCTTCCTCCAGCCGTTCGGCACAGCAGCCACAGGCCGCCGCCTCCATCCACGCAATAAGAACCGGGGTTGACAATACAGGCAGGCTGCCGCTCCCCACACGGGCAGCGGTATCTGCCTCAGTAACGGTTTTATGTAAGGTAAAGATTTTATTTTCCATAGTAGGTACTCCTTTTGTATTGTATTTTCCCGTCAAACATATTGAATGAATAATCGTATTCGGCGCTATATCCTGTGTGAATCACCCGAGCCGAGTTAAACACCTATTTGGACAATTATAAAATTTTTTGTTTGATCCAAGCTGAAATTAGCTTCCCGTTTCTTTAGCATTGGCAGCAATGTGGCTTCTACAGCGATTTTGTCAATTCCAAAAGAGCTGATAAAATATAGCTTACCTCTTTTCCGTAAGACTTTATAACATTCGTTTAAGATCTTTTCTAACTCATTTTCAACATGAGCAAGCGCATTATAGAACACAATAACATCAACACTATCAACCGCCATCTGTAAGTTAGTGGCATCCATCAGTAGAAAAACGATGTTTTCTGCATTCCTTACCGATGGCAGCAAGCGGCTATCATCCAAATCAATGCATGTTACAGAACGGGCATATTGGGCCGCTTCAAAGGAGAATTCCCCACTGCCGCAAGCAATTTCCAAAACATCTTTACACTCTATACTGTGAACGATTTGGCTTAGCGCCTCCGTAATCCTTCGCATCTCTGCAACCTCATATAGCCTTATTTTTCACGCATTTTCATGTCTGCCCAAAATAGCATTTGTCATTTCCCCTCTATTATAAAAAAAGACGCCGCTTCTGTAAAGCGACATCTTTTTACAATCCGCAAAAGGCGCCGGCCGGCCCGCAAAGCCCGCGGGGCAGCCAGCACCATGCAGAAACTTCACTCACTGCGCCGCCGGTACCCGCTCGTGCATCTGCAGGGCACTCTGCTCCCAGCCGCAGCACAGGATATCCCCCGCACGCAGTTCCCCGGCCAGTAGTCGTTCCGTCAGCGGATCCTCCACCATGGTGCGTACCAGCCGCCGCAGCGGGCGCGCCCCATAGGGGCCCTCCTCCACCCCCGCTACGATCTGTTCCACCACCGTATCCTCAAATTCCATCCCGATCTCCTGTTCCCGTAATCGGCTCTGCACCCCCTGCAGCAGCTGCACAGTGATCTGCCGCAGTTCTTCCTTTCTCAGTGGCTGGAACAGAATCGTCTCATCCAGTCTGCCCAGCAACTCCGGCCGCAGCTGTTCCCGCAGTTTTGCCAGCACCATCGCCTTTATGTCCGCCTCGGCATCGCCAAAGCCCATCCGCTGCGGATGCAGCATCGCCTCCGCCCCCAGGTTACTGGTCAGGATGACCACTGTGTTGCTGAATACCGCCAACCTGCCCTGACTGTCGGTCAATCGACCATCCTCCAGGATCTGCAGCAGCAGATTATAAAGATCCGGGTGCGCCTTTTCTATCTCATCAAAAACCACCACGCTCATCGGGTGTTTTTTCACCGCCTCAGTCAGGATCCCCCCTTCCTCACACCCCACATATCCCGGGGGCGCCCCCATAAGCCGGGAAATACTGTGCGGTTCCCGGTATTCGCTCATATCCAGCTTGATGATATTCTCCTCGCTGCCAAACAGTGTTTTGCCCAACGCGTAGCACAGCTGTGTTTTTCCCACCCCGCTGGGCCCTAGGAACAAAAAACTCCCAATGGGGCGCCTGGGGTCTCGCAGCCCGGCATTGCTGCGCAGGATGGCATGGATAACCTTCTCCACCGCCTCCTGCTGTCCTACCACACTCTGCCGCAGGCCGTTTTCCAGCCGCTCTGCCGAAAGTCCCTGTCCCACCGCAAGCCCGGTCATCGCCCCCGCCGCCTGCCGCACTTCCCGCTGAGTCAGTATCAGCCGCCGGGATGCTCTCATTCCGCTCTCCAGCATGCCTGCCCGGTGGATCCGCAGCCTGGCCGCCGCCTCATCCAGCAGGTCCAGTGCCTTATCCGGCAAAAAGCGTGCCGGGAAATACCGCACCGAAAGCCGGATCGCTGCCTCCAGCGCGTCCTCGGTAATGATCATCCCATGGTGCTGTTCATAGCGCGGGCACAGCCCCCGCAGGATCGCCATTGTCTGTTCCTCGGTGGGTTCTTCCACCAGCACGCTTTGGAACCGCCGGGCCAGCGCGCCGTCCTTTTCGATGGTCTTGCGGTACTCCGCTATGGTGGTGGCGCCAATAACCTGCAATTCCCCGCGGGCAAGTTTCGGCTTCATGATATTGGCCGCATCTACCGCACCTTCCGCCGCACCAATGCCCATAATGGTATGGATCTCATCAATAAAAAGAATCACATCCCCGGCCGCCGCCACTTCCTCCATAATTGACCGGATCCGTTCCTCAAAGTCGCCGCGATACTTGGTACCGGCCACCATTGCAGGCAGGTCCAGGGTAACGATTCGCTTATCCGCCAGGGCCAGCGGCACCCGGCCCTCCGCAATGCGCTGGGCCAGCCCTTCCACCACGGCGGTCTTGCCCACTCCTGCCTCACCGATCAGACAGGGATTATTTTTGGAACGCCGGGAAAGGATCTGCAATAGCCGCTCTGTCTCCTGCTCCCGTCCAATGACCGGATCCAGCCGTCCCAGCCGGGCCAGTTCGGTCAACTCCCGGCCAAAGCGGTCCAGCATCACACTGCGTGTCTGCCGCTGGGTCTTTCCCACCACCTTTGGAATTTGCCGGTCGTTATTCTGCTCACACTGCTCCAGCCGTATCGTCTCCCGCAGGGCGATGGTCAGGTTGGGGATATCCACTGCAAGCTTATTCATCAGCCTTCCCGCCCCAGAATCCTGTTGTCCGCACAGCGCCAGCAGCAGGTGCTCGGTCCCCGCCTGCATAAATCCCCCCATCTGGGCCTCCCGCAGCGCCTCTTCCACCGCGGCACGGTAATGCACCGTCGTTTCCTCCGGCTCCAGCAGGGTGGGATGCCCCCTTCCCACCATTTGCAGCAGGGCACGCTCGGTCTTTCCTGCTGTTATCCGCCGCTGAGAAAGCAGCGTATAGGCCGCTCCGGCCCCCTCTCGCAGCAACGCCAGCAGCAGGTGCTCACTGCCGATATAGGTATGCCCCGCCTGCTGCGCCGCCCGCTGGGCGCCCTCCAGTGCCGCAGCCGCCCGCGGTGTAAAGCCATTGTATTGATTCATAGGGTCTCCCCTCCTTTATTTTTCTGTCCTTAATATTGGCTGCATCCGGCTGCTTAAACGCCGCACCAAAATCTCCCCGCGGCATAAGATGGGGTGATCCCAATGAAAAGGAGGCATCTCTGCTATGTTTGGTAACTGCTGCAATACCTGCTGCCCTGCCGATAGCAACCGTGGACTCTTCGGCATCTGCCTGAATGACGCCACCCTGGTCATCATTCTTCTTGCTATCTGGCTGCTGAGCAGCGGCGGACTGAGCGGCTGCGGCGGCTGTGGCTGTGGCTGTAATACATGCGGCGGCGGACGCAGTGGCTGCGGTGACTGCGGCTGCGGCTGCAACTAACCTTTTTTGAATAATAGGAGGGTACACTATGGGCTGCAATTCTTGTGGATGCGGCGGCAGCTGCGGCTGCGGCAATAACTGGTGGTGGATCATCATTCTCATTCTGGTGTGGCTGTGGCTCACCGGCGGCAATGCCACCAATATCTCCGCCTACCGCACCTGCGGCTGCGGCGATACCAGCACGAACGGCTGCGGCGGCTGCGGCTGTGGCTGCAATTAAGCCAACCCCACGCAAAAAAGGGAGCCAAAAGGCTCCCTTTTCTTTATACAGCATTATTCTTCTTTTGCGGACAAAGGTACCGTTCCCTTTTCTATCAGGTCCGTGATTGCCGCCACCGCGCCCCGCGGAATACTCCGCTGCGCCAGCATCATGCGGTTGCGCATGGCTGCGCTGCCCAGCAGCCGCCGCACGGCGGAAAGGGTGTCCCGCACGCTTTCGGTCCCCAGCGCCATCCCATAGCGGGTAAAGAACTCCAGGTTACGGCTCTCGCAGCCGGGGACGCTTAGCATCAGCACCGCCGGTACCCTCTTTTGGGCTATCTCGGTACAGGAAAGCCCGCCGGGCTTACCTACCACCAGGTCGGCCGCAGAATAATAAAGATCCATCCGGTCGGTAAAGCCCACTGGGTACAGCCGCTCCAGGAACTTGGCATACCGCTGCAGCTCCTTCAGGTCGCCCCTGTTCTTCCCGCAGATGACCACCACAAAGCTATCCTTGGGCAGCCGGCGCAGCAGCTTCAGGGCCAGGGTCGTCATCGGCCCACAGCCGATGGAACCGCTCATCACCAACACCATCTCCCCCTGCTGGGGCAGGTGCAGCAGCCGTCGGGCCACATTCCGGTCCACATGGGTGGCCATTGCCGGGTTGGTGGGAATACCCAGCGGCAGCAGGCGGTCCTCCGGGATGCCCCGGGCAGCAAACTCCGGGATCAGCCGCTTATCCGGGATGACCCAGTAATCAGGCGTGATCTCATCCACACAGGGGCTGCAGGTGTAATCGGTGGCGATAAAGTAAAACGGCTTTTTATATTCATATTTCCGGCGCAGTCTGGTCAGCATCTCCGCCGGGAACACATGCGGCGTCACTATGGCGTCAAAACCACCCGAAAGCAGGTAGCGGTACAGCTGCGGCACACAGATGGCATTCATCTTGTACTCAAAGGAGGTCTCATCCTCCCCCAGCACCCGCTCCTCTTTTTTGCGGTAGCCCGCCCCGTATATTTTGGGAAAATACCGGTAGGCAATGGTATGCAGATGGCTGATTGCCTCCGAAAAATGCTTCGGTCCAAAGGAAAGGGCATCCGCCACCGCGCAGGTGTGCCCGCGGGATTCCAGCTCCCGGCGCAGGGCCGCAGCAGCGGCATTATGTCCGCCGCCGGTATTGCAGGTCAGGATGAGAACTTTCATGCCGGTTCAGCCCCCTTTCTTTGGCAGCGCCGCAGCAGGGCGCACAGCCGCGGCCGGTTATACCGCTGGATGATAATACACGGAATGTGAGAAAGCCCGTACAGCAGCACCACCAGCACCGCCATCGGCCCATGGGCAAAGACAAATACCAGCGGCGTCGCCAGCATCAGCACCCAGTGGATGAGCTCCGCCACACAGGTTTCCTGCAGCAGGCGGGTAGCGTTTTCGGCGTCGTTCTGCCCACGGATGGTCTTAGCGTATTCATGTCCACCCCAGCGGCTTTTATCCGGCACCCTGTCCTTCCACTTGCGGATCCCTATTTTTTCATAGATCTTGCCGTTTTTCTCCCATGCACAGGTCTTGTAGGGGAAACGATCCCAGTGGAACCACCGGCGGGGCATCAGCTCCCCAATGATCCCGCCGCTGATGCCCAAAGCCGCGATCACCCCCACCGAGATGGTCGCCTGCAGGGCAGCCTCCGGCGCAAACAGCCACAACAGTCCCAGAATGGCTGCCACAGCCAGGCAGATCAAAATGGGCGTCAAGATCGTCATAGGCTTCTCCTTTTCTTGGTTCACAGTATGGCGAAAAAGGTTGTATGAGGTATTATAGCATCGCGGCCGCTTTATTTCCATCCGGTAATATTAACATTATCTTAATTTGGGACACACCGGCCCATTTGGGTAAAAAAAAGGAAGACCCTGCGATCCTCCTTTATTCTCAGCGGTACTCCTCCACCTGTTTGGCAATATAAGCCGATTCCGGCAGTGTATACTTTTCCCGGAATTTCACATACATCTCCCGGAACGCGTCGCTGTCGCGCTTCATCTCATTCAGGTAGCGGTGGGAATCCAGCGCGTCATGCTGCAGCTCGATGACCGCCACCGCAATGTTGGAGCAGTGATCGGAAATCCGCTCATAGTCGGTCAGCAGGTCGGTCAGGATGAATCCCAGCTCGATGGAGCAGCGGCCCGCCTGCAAGCGTGCCAGATGATTCTGTTTGATCTCCTTGGTCAGCGCGTCAATGACCTGCTCCAGCGGCTCCACATGGTGGGCCATCTCATGGTCGGTATTGATATAGCAGTCGGTCGTCAGCTGCAAAATCTCCCGCACAGCGGCGGAAAGCACCCCCAGCTCCCGCCGGGCCTCCTCCGAGAAAAACAGCGATTTGATCTCCAGCTCCTTGCCGGCCTTTACCAGGTTTACGGCGTGGTCGCCCAGCCGTTCAAAGTCCCCGATGGCGTGCTGCATTTTGCCCACGCGGCGGCTATCCTGCTGGGAAAGCGCCTGCGCCGAAAGGTACACCAAGTAGGTATCCAGCCGGTCCTCGTACAGGTCCAGCGTGTCCTCCTGCTTCAGCACCACCTCGGCGTCCTGCTCATTGTAGGCGCCGATGAGCGAGATCGCCCGCTCCAGCGAATCCCGGGCCGTCCCGGCCATCCGGAAAGTATAGTGGTCACACTCCTGCAGCGCCACCGAAGGGGAGCGGAGCAGCAGCAGGTCGGGCGCGTACTGCATGGAGTCCTTGGGCGCCGTTTCGTCTTTGGCCTTCACCAGCCACTTGCCCAGCTTCACCAGGTACTTGGTAAATGGCATCAAAATGGCGGTAATGGCCAGGTTATAGATGGTATGCACCATGGCGATATTCCACGGTGTCACCGCGGTATGGATAAAATCAAGCTGAAGCACCGAGGTGATCAACAGGTACAACGGCAGGCAGATAACAGTACCGATAACCTTGATGGAAAAGTGGATGACCGCCACCCGCTTGGCCTTGTAGCTTGTCCCAATGCTGGAAATCAGCGAGGTGGCGCAGGTGCCGATATTCAAACCCATCACCATGGGAATGACCATCTCATAGGTCAGGCTGCCGGTCAGCGCCAGTGCCTGCAGAATACCCACCGAAGCCGCCGAGCTTTGGATCACGGCGGTAAACAGGGTGGCCACTACCAGGCCCAGCAGCGGGTTGCGCAGCCCCGCCAGGATCGCCGAAAACTCCGACATTTCCGCCAGTGGGCTCACCGCGTCGCTCATCACCACCATGCCGTACATCAAAATCGTGAATCCCACCAGCACAGTGCCAATACTCTTTTTCTTATCGCTCTTGCACACCATCATCATCACTACCCCGATGATGGCCAAAATGGGCGAGAAATTTTCGGGCTTCAGCATCTTCAGCCACACATTCCCGCTTTGAATGCCGGAAAGGGAGAGGATCCACGCCGTCAGCGTGGTGCCGATATTGGCGCCAAAGATGACATACAGCGTCTGGCCAAATTTCATGATTCCGGAATTGACCAGACCCACCAGCATAACCGTGACCGCCGAAGATGACTGCACCGCTATGGTAATGGCCGCGCCCAGCAGCAAACTTACCCAGGGACTCGCTGTCATCGTTTTCAGCAGCTGCTCCAGTTTGCCGCCTGCCATCTTTTCCAGGTTACTGGACATCACATTCATGCCGAACAGGAAAAAGGCCAGACCCAGCACCAGCCGCAGAAGCGCAAAAATATCCATGTCTTTTTCTCCTCCGGGCATCCACCTGCCCATTGTTTCATCTTCACATATGGTTTTATTGTAACTCATTTTGGGGAAAGTTGTCCAGTCAATTTGCCGCAAAGGATGCATTTTCCCCATATTTGTGCAGTTGCATAAATATAGGGCAGGCCCAGCGGCCCGCCCTATATTTTTTGCCGAATATTCAGTTCATGCGCCGGCGCTGGGCCCTCCTGCGCTGCTTGGCGCGGCGGCGCCGCCGTGCCATAAAGTACGCCCGCAGCACAAATAGGATCACGATCAGTGCCCCCAGCACTATGCCGATCCATTTCAGCACCGTCAGCACCACGGAGCCGCTGCCGGCCGCCGTGACATCATCCTTTGGCACATCCTCCACGGGGGCATAGGTCTCCACGGTATACTCCATTGGGAAAGTCCCCACCAGCTCACCGCCACACCACAGCTCCACCTGCGGGTCTATGCGTTCCCCCACCTTATATCGGCTGGGGATATTATATTTCAGCGCGATGCTCTCTACCGCCGTTCCCTTCGGCACCAGCACATCCAGGTCACCTGTCGCCGCTATATGCACCATCCCGGCAGTATTGGTCAGGCTCCCCACCGGGATATCATACGCCGCTATCTCATCGGTCTTTACCGAAACCATGCTATACCGCTCAAAGCAGTAGTCAAAAAGCGCTATGGTATCCTTATACTTGCCCCACTTATCGCTGCAATCCAACACTACACACAGCAGCGAAAGCCCATCCTTCTCCGCCCAGGTCACCGCCGTATGCTGCGCCTCAGTGGTCCAGCCCAGCTTGCCGCCCTTGGCATAAGGGTAATAGTAGGCGCTTTCCACCAACATATGGTGGTGGGTACCGATGTTCCGTACCACATCCTTTTTGTTGGTTTTGGGGATGGTGTACTCCGTCGCGCAGAAGTATTCCTCAAAGCCCGGTACCGTCATCGCCCACCGGGTGATGCGTGCCATATCATAGGCGGTCGTATAGTGGTCCTTATCCGGCAGGCCGTGCGCGTTGGTAAAGTGGGTATCGCTCAGTCCCAGCGCCGCCACCTGTTGGTTCATCAGCTCCGCAAAGTCGGTCAGGTTTCCGCTCACCGCCTGGGCTATGGCATTGGCGCAGTCATTGGCGGATTCCACCATCGCCCCGTACAGCGCGTCCTTCAGGGTAATGATCTCCCCCGGCTCCAGCGCCAGGTGGGTGGTCTCCCCCCACTTCCATATATCGCTCACCGTTTCCTGAGAAACAGTGATGCTGTCCTCCGGCTTGGCATAGGTCAGCCCCAGCGCTGTGGTCAGTATCTTGGTAATACTGGCCGGATACTCCTTCTCGTACATGTTTTTTTGCAGCAGCACCTGCCCGGTCTTGGCGTCCATCACCACATAGGCATTGCTGTAGGTCTCCGGCACATCATCCTCTGCCGCCATGGCCGGTGTCATCAGGCCGGTTGTTATTATCATCGCTGCCAGCAGCAGCGCCGTTACTCTCTTCATTCTGTTCATTCTCCGTTAAGATGGGGTATGTTTTTATTATAGTGCCCCCTGCCGCGAAAGTAAATGAACTGTGCGTGAATTTTGATTGATTTTTTCCAGCGGGTATGATAAAATACCATAGTACCCCTCAAAAATGCTGGAATAGCTCAGCCGGTAGAGCAGCTGATTCGTAATCGGACTGCTCAACAATAACTAAATAAGATGCTGGTGTAGCTCAGTCGGTAGAGCAGCTGATTCGTAATCAGCAGGTCAGGTGTTCGAGTCACCCCACCAGCTCCAAGCCTTAAAAGCAGGCCTCTTTCCCACGGTCCACGCCGCCGGGAAGGGGCCTGCTTTTCTGTAATCAGCAGCACCTAAAAGAATTAGCGCGGCACTTTGGCAAAGCGCCTTTCTTTCCCATCCTTCCCTTGCAACCGGCCGCGTTTTATGCTATCCTTAAGTAAATATATCCCTCAAGAAAAGAAGGTGCCCCTTATGTCCCTGCAGGAATCCGGCGAAATGTATCTGGAAACCATCCTTGTTCTCTCTCAGCGCACAGGCTTTGTCCGTGCCATCGATATCGGAGAGGAAATGGGCTACTCCAAGCCCAGTGTCAGCCGTGCTGTCGGAATTCTGCGACAGGGGGGCTACATCCATGTGGCGGAAGATGGCGGCATCACCCTCACCGAATCCGGCCGGGCCGTGGCGGAAAAAATCTACGAGCGCCATCGCCTGCTCACCAGCTTTTTGGTCAAACTTGGCGTTGACGAAAAGACTGCTGCGGAGGACGCCTGCAAAATGGAGCATGTCATCAGCGATGCCTCCATGGAGGCCATCAAGCGCCACGCCATGGGTCACATCCAGTAAGTTCACCGGGAGGTACGGCTATGCACGAGATCAAATGTCCAAAATGCGGCGAAGTCTTTACCGTGGATGAATCCGGCTATGCCGCCATCGTAGGCCAGGTACGGGATGAGGAATTTCACCGGGAGCTGGCCCAGCGGGAAAAGCAGCTGGCCGCCGAAAAGGAAAATGAGCTGGCCCTGGTGCGCACCCAGGCCACCCGTTCCCAGGAGCAGTCCGAAGCCCAGCTGCAGCGGCAGATCCAAGAATTAAAGGCCCAGCTTGCGGCCCAGCAGACCCAACGGGAACTGGCCATACAGAAAGCCCTGGAACAGCAGACCGCCGATCTTTCCGCCCGGGATCAGACCATTACTGAACTACAGGCCCGCCTGAACGCCGCTCAAACCGAGCGGGAGCTGGCCATCCAAAAAGTGACCTCCGAAAAAAAAGACGAGCTGATCGAAAGCCAGCGGGAAATCGATAAGCTGACCTACCAGCTGAAGGAAGCCGCGGCCGCCAGCCGGGAAAAGGAACAGGAACTGCGGGAAAGCTACAAGCGGGAGCTCAGCAGCAAGGATGAGGTCATCGCCTATTATAAGGACCTCAAAACCCGCCTTTCCACCAAAATGGTGGGC
>CALERQ010000166.1 GCA_937907305.1 uncultured Clostridia bacterium
TAAAAATGTTGCTGAAGCCGGGTGCGGAGGTGCACAGCTATGAGCCAACCCCGCAGGATATTATAACGGTACAGAACTGTGATGTGTTCCTTTATATTGGCGGCGAATCGGATGAATGGGTGCGGAATGTGTTGGAATCGGTAGATACCAGCCAAATGCAGGTGGTGGCACTGATGGACTGTGTAGAAGCAGCGGAGGAAGCAAAAAGCGGTTTTGCGTGGAACGGCGAGCATGGCCACAACCACGATGGGCATGACCATATGGATGCCGAATATGATGAGCATATCTGGACCTCGCCGAAGAATGCCATGAGGATGATCGAGGCGATCAATGAAGCGATGCAGGCAGCAGATGTAAGCCATACGGACGCCTATCAAGGCCGTGCAGAGCTTTATACCGAAAAGCTGCGTGCGTTGGACAGTGAACTGGCCCAAACGGTGAAGGAGGCAAAGCGTGATCTGCTTGTTTTTGCGGATCGGTTCCCCTTTTTGTACCTGGCGAGGGACTATGGACTGGAGTACTATGCAGCTTATCCGGGCTGTTCCTCTGAGGCAGAGCCTAGTGCCGCAACTGTTGCAGCCATTATAGAAGAAGTAAAGGAAAGCGGAGTGCCTGTAGTCTTTTACATTGAGCTTTCCAACCGGCTGATGGCGGATACCATTGCGGAGGCAACCGGCGCCGAGGAACTGCTGCTTCATTCCTGTCAGAATGTTTCCAAGGAGGAATTCGAGAGGGGAGAGAGTTATCTCTCCTTGATGGGGCAGAATATTGAAAACCTGAAAATAGCACTGAACTAAAACAGAAATAAAGCCGACCAGGTATACAGCCGCTGTAACCCTGGTCGACTTTTTATTCAGGATTGCGGAAGGGAAGGGCTCTGCAATTTCCAACCTACCGTCTGCTTTCGTTCACTGATGAAGCGACGATAAATTCCGTCCTGTTCCATCAGTTCATCATGTGTTCCTTGCTGGGCGATTTACCCTTTATCTACTATGAGAATTTGATCGGTGTGGCGTGCGTTCTTCAGCCGGTGGGCAATCATAATGAGATACCCCAACATCATAGCCCAGATAGCCCAGTGCTTTTATACCTTGGCCAGCATAAGCAGGCACACAGGCCCGCACAACAGGGCGCTGCTTACCGGCATGTAGAAGGTCAGAACCGGATTGGGTGCAAAAAAGATGGCCCCCACCAGGGCGAACACCAGAAAAAAGCGGAAAAGATGCTGATGGTCAACAGATCCTTGACTGTCAGGCCTTTTTGACTGGTCATTTGCATAGCGGTTTTTCCTTTTCTGTAAAACGACGATTTGACTTTTTTTACGCCATTTGCTATAATTGAGTTAGCTGAAGCTAACTAAAAATGAGAATATCGCGCGAGGTTAATCCCTGCAATGCCAAGCGGAACTTTCTGCCGAATCGTTGCTTCAACTTGTCTGATCATTGCAAGAGGAACAATGAAAAACAATATACTACAAGATTACTGCATACCGTTTCTGGAGCAGAATTGCTTTCGGCCGGTTCTCTGCCCAGAACAGTACAGTCCGGTAGGGCGTTGTTGGGAGATAGAGTTGGCGCTGGGCGAGGGAGGTTACTGGGTCTATGCCGAGCAATACCTTTTTGATATTAAGATTCATGGCTTCTATTTTCATGAGGATTTCTGTCTCGAAATGGACATCCCGGAGTGCATCAGTCTCCAGCGGTAGGGCTGGATGAGAAGTCATGAATAATATTCCAGATTAATCTGATAAAGGAGAGTTGGATGTGAAAATCTTAGTATTTGGTGCAGGGGTGCTTGGCTGCAACCTTGCAAGAAATCTGTTTCGTGCGGGAAAAGATGTAACACTGTTGGCCCGGGGAAATTGGGCGGAGGAAGTCAAAAAGAATGGTCTGCGGATCAAGGACAAGTTTCCTCCTCGTTTGTCGGTTAGCCGAATACCTGTAGTGACCGAGCTGAAACCGGAAGATTCATACGATGTGATTTTTGTGGTTATGCGCTATACGCAGATTGGAGCAATATTTGATACCCTGCGGGAGAGCCAAACGAAGAACATTGTTTTTGTGGGAAATAATGTGCGCGCAAAAGTGACCGCTGCCCAGTTGCCGGAGAAAAATGTAATGTTTGCCTTTGCATCCTCAGCGGGACAGCGGGAGCGCGACCATGTGGCATCTATTGATTTGAAAAAAATCACCATTGGTCAACTTGCTGGTGCGCCATCCAATGAACAATTGATAGGAGAGATTTTTGGCAGCACAAAATACAAAGTGACCTATGAACCAAACATGGGAGACTATCTTCTTTGCCATGCTGCGTTCGTGCTGCCGGTAGCCTTTGCGTGCTACAAGACGGATGGAAATCTGAAGAAACTCAAGAGTGATACAACATATCTAAGCAGGCTGATTGATGCCAATATCGAGGGTTACCGTACCATAAGAAATGCCGGACACGAGATATTACCGAAATCGGATGCGGATTTTGAAGGTGAAGCGTATCGCAAGACTTGTTTACGTTTTTTCAAACTTATGTGCGCGACAGGTCTTGGGAGAATCTGCGCCTCCGACCATGCAATGAATGCGGTGGATGAAATGAGCGCACTGAATCGGGATCTAAAACAATTCTTTGATGAAAATGGTGCAAAATATCCGGTATGGCAGGAGCTTGAAAAGGATGCTGAAGGATATTTGGAATGAAAAATTGTGTGTCATTCAAGCCCAAGCAATGAAACAAAAAATGAATACTGCAGCGTGTATTCATTGAGACGCCCTTTATTTGCTGGATAGTAGTTATACTGTCTAACAAATAAAGGGCAGTTTGTTTTGGCTTGTTAGGCTTATTGGTATGCGGTTGGCCTACTTCAACATGCATAAAACCTGTCCCTGTACCATATGATGTACCAAAGGACAAGGAGGGACCAATGATGTGGGATGTCCAAAAGCTTTTAGGCCAGTTGCCGCAGACGGTTGCCACTATTTTGTGGCGGGCCGCACCGACGCTGCTGGAACAAATGACAGAAATTCGCCTGCGGGCGGGTCAGCCACTGGCGGTTACGGCCAGGGAACGGACACTATTCCTTTCTAAATCAGGCACAGTTGTACCGGCAGAGCAGGGCTTTATAATACCGCAAGAGCTGGTGCAGGAGACAATGCTTTCGCTTTGTGGGCACTCGCTGCACGGGATAGAAAAAACGCTGGAGCAGGGCTTTTTTACGGCGCAGGGCGGGTTTCGTATTGGGGTGTGCATGCAGCCTTATGCCGCGCGGCAGGGGCGTGCGCTGTCGCTTTGCATTCGATTGCCAAGGGAAGTTATTGGGGCGGCATCTGATATTTATTCTATTTGGCAGTGTTCACAAGGGCTAATTTTAGCTGGGCCGCCAGCCAGCGGAAAAACCACCATTTTGCGGGATCTGTGCCGGTTGATCTCTTTCGGGGAAGGAAGAACACCCACTCGAACCGTCCTGATAGATGAACGCAATGAGCTGGGCGGCTGGGATGGTGAAAAATGCGCATTCCAGTTGGGCCCCAGTACAGATATCCTTAGTGACCTACCTAAGGTGGAAGCCGTTATGCGGGCAGTTCGTACCCTTTCGCCACAGGTTATTCTATGTGATGAGATTGCAGATGAATATGAAGCAACAGCTATACAGTATGCTTTTTTCTGTGGGGTGCGCTTTGTGGTTACGGTACACTGCGGCGGAGGTCAGGAACCATTTTATAACGCTATGCTGCGTAAATTGATGCAAACCGGAGCGTTCAGTCATCTTTATTTGCTGAGGCAGTCGGCGGGAAAAGTAAGTGGAACGGTGGTGACAAAGGATGAGTATGGTCGTAAAGCTGCTGGGCTCTATGCTGATTTTGGGCGGATGCACGATGATGGGCTTTACCCTGGCGGGGCGGCTTCGCACCCGGCGGCAGATGGCAGCTCTGCTGGGACGCTACTGGGGGGATTTTCTGCGGCAGATGGAACTGACTGCCCAGCCGCCTGCGCGGATTGCTGCGGTGCTGGCAGAACAAAGCGCTTATCGAGAATTAACCTTTGCGCAGGAATTGGTGGCCCGGCCGGAGGAGGACTTTGGAATGGCATTGATCGATACAATGCAAAGGACAACACTGCCGGAAGCGTTCCAAAAGGTAATGATGGTGCCATTGACGGAGGTACTGGGGTATACCCCGATGGAAACCGAGAAGCAGGCACTGATAGCGGTATTGACAGCCCTGCGGCAGGAGGAAAAATACTGGACAGAGCAGGAGAACCGACAGGGGATGCTTTTCCGGCGGTTGGGAATGCTGGGTGGACTGGCGTTGGTGGTTCTGCTCATCTGATGGAGGAAACAGCATGGAAGTGGATCTCATCTTCAGAATAGCGGCGATTGGTATTATCGTATCGGTGCTGTATCAGGTACTGCTGCGCTCCGGCCGGGAGGAACAGGCTATGCTTACTTCCCTGGCCGGGCTTATCGTGGTGCTTACCATGCTTATTTATGAGATCAGCGGTCTTTTTGATACCGTCAAGGAAGTGTTTGGGCTGGTGATGTTATGGAAATTACCGCTTTAATTGTGATGTGTATCATCACAGCGCTGCTGGCGCTTTCGCTGCGGGGCCAGCGGCCGGAGTTCGCTATGCTGCTTTCCCTGGGGTGCGGACTGTTTGTACTGATGTACCTGTTGGGGCAGATGAAGGGCATCTTTTCCGGACTGGAGGACGTTCTATCTGAGCTTTCCGGGCAAGGTGAACTGACTGCCATCATTCTAAAGGCATTAGGTGTCTGCATCGTGGCAGAGTTGGGCAGTCAGTGCTGCCGGGATGCCGGAGAAACAGCTATTGCTGCTAAGGTGGAGCTGGCTGCCAAAGCCGCGCTGGTGCTGATGAGTATGCCGGTTTTTTCCTCATTACTGGAAATGGCCGGGGAGCTGCTGCGCCTATGAAACATATAATTAGGCTTTTGCTGGCACTGATTTTCTGCGGGGGTGTAGTACTCTTTCCGGTGCAGGCGCAGTTAATCGATCCTGCTGCCGAGGTGGAGCAATATTTTGCAGGAGAGGACATGACCGCTGTAAAGGAGGCCATCCCGCCGGAAGCGGTGGAGCAGATGGAGCAGCAGGGGATTGGCTCTTTTTCGGAACTTATTGCCATGCCGGTGGAACAGGTTTGGCAGCTGCTGATTGATGCTCTTAAGGAGCAGCTGATCGCTCCGCTGCGAGTGTTGCTTTCACTGGCGGGTGCGGTGCTGCTGTGCAGCCTTGTTAAGGGGATTGGCAGTTCGCTGGGTAGTGGTGTGCACCAGGTGTTTTCCATCATTATGACGGCCATTGTCATTTCACTGCTCATTCGTCCGGTTATTGAGTGTATTTTGTCACTACATACCGTCTTTGCGGATTTCTCTTTGTTTCTTACAGTATATATCCCGGTTTTTGCCGGAATCATGACCACTGCCGGCCAACCCATGACAGGTGCGCTCTACAATGTGCTGCTGTTTGGTGCATGTCAGGGGATCAGTTCTTTGCTGCAGGCGGTATTTGTGCCGGTTATCAGCTGCTATCTTTCTTTGGCGGTTGTTTCTGAAGGAGTTCCGCAAATGGG
>CALERQ010000167.1 GCA_937907305.1 uncultured Clostridia bacterium
TGTGCCGTTCCTGTTCATCAGCGCCAAGACCGGTCAGCGCGTGGATAAGATGTTCCCCCTCATCAATGAGGTGGCGGCGAATTCCAAGCTGCGGATCCCCACCGGGCGCCTGAACGACCTGCTGAGCTATGCCACCGCACGGGTGCAGCCGCCCAGCGATAAGGGCAAGCGGCTGAAGATCTATTACATGACGCAGGCAAGCACCCAGCCGCCCACCTTCGTCTGCTTCTGCAACAGCGCCGAGCTGTTCCACTTCAGCTACCAGCGGTACCTGGAAAACCAGATCCGCGAGACCTACGATCTGACCGGCACGCCGATCCGGATGATGATAAGAGAAAGGGGCGACTGATATGCGAGAAAACCGCATCAACTGGCCCCAATTCTTCCGGCCGGTATGTGTACTGTGTATGGTATGCGGCGGGCTGTGGCTGTGGTGGCAGATGGGCCTGACCGAAAATCTGCTGGGGCGCATAACCGCGATTGTGGGCGGGGTACTGTTCCTCCTGGGCGGGCTGTTTGGCCTGCTGGGGAAACCCCGTGCCCTGGTACCGTTATTGGATTTCATCGCACTGGCGGCCTCCCTGCTGGCCCTGTGGAAGATAGGGCTGTGCTGGCAGGCCATTGCCGGGGTGGTGCTCAGCACCCTGTATCTCATCTGCTGCAACGCCAGCACCGCCATAGGCGATGACGGCGACGCCAACGAGCAGCCCGATTACAGCGAGTTGCACCCCTACTGGGAGAACATGGAGAAGGTAAAGCGGGAGTGGGAGCAGAACACCTCCGCGAAGGCCAAAGAAAAAGAAGAAAAATAAACCTGCCCCCGGCGGGGCGCCGGCCGGCGAGGGAAAATAGGTGAATGGCAAGGCGGCGGGCCGCAGGAAGGCTCTTGCCCGACGGAAGGCGGGCTGATGCCTTTCAAGGGCCGGCAACGCAGCCAGCGCCGGTTTTCACCGCCGGCCGCCATAAGCCCCTGCCGGGGCGGGGATAGATAAACGAAAGGAGTTGTTGTCACCATGAACACGATCGATTGCATCAAGAGCCGCCGCAGCGTGCGGAAATTCACCGAGGAAAAAGTGCCCCACGAGGTACTGGAGCAGCTGGTGGATCTGGCCCGGTGGGCCCCCAGCTGGAAGAACACCCAGATCGCCCGTTATGTGGCGGTGGAGGATGAAGCGCTGAAGAACCGCATAGCCGAGGAGGCCACCATTCCCTGGAATGAGGGGATCATAAAAGGTGCGCCGGTGCTGATGGTGATGACCTATGTGGAAAAGCGCTGCGGCTACGAGCGGGACGGCAGCTTTAGCACCAGCAAGGGCGACCGCTGGCAGAACTTTGACTGCGGTATCGCGGCGGCGACCTTTGAGCTGGCGGCCCATGAGCTGGGACTGGGCAGCGTGGTGCTGGGCATCTTTGAGGAAGAGAAGCTGCGCGAGCTGCTGGAGCTGCCGGAGGGCATGGGCGTAGCCTGCCTGATGCCGCTGGGTTATCCGGCGGAGGAGCCCGGCGCCCCCAAACGCAAGGAAGTGGCGGAGCTGCTGACCATCAAGTAAAAATATCTCCCCTGCTGCCAAACGGCGGGGGAGCATTTTTATTTTTGACCCGACGGGAATACGGGCCGCGAAATGGCTGTAAAAAGGGGAAAATCCCCCTTGACAAGCGGCGCCCCACCCGCTATAATAACAGAGCTGTTCCATAGACAGCAGGCACGCGTTTGCGTGTAAATGGTTTGCTGAACCGGCCTGCCGAGGAAATGAGCTACGATTGACTATGACTTTAACGGTTTCACCCGCTAAGGAAACAAAGATCGCTCTTTCCAAGGTATGTTGGAAAGAGCTTTTTTAGTTTTCCTTATATTACTTTGGGAGGTGAAACATTTTGCCTAACGCTAATGTTCTTAAACAGAAACAGGAGCAGGTTGCTGCTCTGGCAGAAAAGATGAAAAATTCCGCTGCCGGCGTACTGGTCGATTACCGCGGCATCACCGTGGCGGACGATACCAAGCTGCGTCGTGAACTGCGTGAAGCGGGCGTTGAGTACGCTGTTATCAAGAATAACATCCTGCGCCGCGCTGCCGAAGAGGCTGGCCTGGGCGAGCTGACCGCGCATATGTACGGCACCAGCGCCTTCGCTTATTCCCCTGAGGATCCCATCGCTGCCGCTAAGATCCTGAACAAGTTTGCCGAGTCCCACAAGGACAAGTTCGATATCCGCGCCGGCTATATGGACGGTAAGGTACTGGACGAGGCAGGCGTTATTGCTGTGGCCAAGCTGCCCGGCAAGCAGGAGCTGCTCACCATGCTGTGCATGGCCCTCAATGGCAACATCCGCGGCCTGGCCGTGGCTCTGGACGCCATCCGCGAGAAGAAGGAGGGCGAGGCTGCCTAATTAGCAGCCCGCGCACCGTTTTCCGCACATCCTTACAAAATATCTATTTAATAGGAGGATTCATATCATGGCTGATATCGCAAAATTTGTTGAAGAAATCAAAGGCCTGACCGTTAT
>CALERQ010000168.1 GCA_937907305.1 uncultured Clostridia bacterium
GGTCACACTGTTCCCAGTGTCCTCCATGAATGGCCGGGGGATCGAGGAGCTGCGGCAGACCATCGAAAGTGTAGTGGAAAGCGAATAACCTTTACCCATAAGAATTTCAGGCGAAACCAGGTGTTTCGCCTGTTTTCTTTTGCAAATACAGTTGACTTTTGCCGGATAGTGATTATAATAAACAGGTATGCCAAAGTAGGAAAAGTGGGAAAAGTGGGAGGAAAGGAGCGCCGCTATGCCAAAGGGAAAGCACATTCTCAGCGGTATGCCAAAGGGTAAGCATGTATTTGGCACGGTCAAAATCGGAGATAAAGGCCAGATCGTGATCCCCAAGGAAGCCCGACAGGTTTTCGGGCTCAGCCCCGGGGATAGCCTGTTGGTGCTGGGCGATGAAGAAAATGGCATTGTCCTGGCCCGGGCCGAGGTGCTGAATCATGTCGCCATGGAGATACTGGGCAAGGTCAATTCGCCCCAAAAGGATGAAAAAGAATAAGGAGTAACAACAATGGATACACAGAAGATTTATCACGAGCTGGGCATCAGCAGCGCGGTGCTGGGGTTCTGCCGCTCCGCGGAAGAGGAGCTCAAGCCCCGCTTTGCCGCGATCGATGCCATTGCGGAATACAACCAGGCCAAGGTCGTGGCCGCCATGCAGAAAAACCGTGTCAGCGCGGAGTGCTTTGCCGCTTCCACCGGCTACGGCTACAATGACCTGGGCCGTGAGACCCTGGAGAAAGTCTATGCCGATGCTTTCCATACCGAAGCCGCCCTGGTCCGCCCGCAGATCACCTGCGGCACCCATGCGCTGGCGCTGGCGCTGGCCGCTAATCTCCGCCCCGGTGATGAACTCTATTCCCCGGTCGGCCGTCCCTACGATACCCTCGAGGAAGTCATCGGCATCCGCCCCTGCAAGGGCTCCCTGGCCGAGTATGGCATTACTTACCGGGAGACCGACCTGCTGCCGGATGGCACCTTCGATTACGAAAATATCCGCAGATCCATCAATGAAAAAACCAAGTTGGTCACCATCCAGCGCTCCAAGGGTTACGCCACCCGTCCCACCTTCTCGATCCAGCAGATCGGCGAGTTGATTCGCTTTGTCAAGGAACTCAAGCCCGGCGTCATCTGCATGGTGGATAACTGCTACGGCGAGTTCACCGAGATCATCGAACCCAGCGATGTCGGCGCCGATATGATCGTCGGCTCCCTCATCAAAAATCCCGGCGGCGGCCTGGCCCCCACCGGCGGCTACATCTGCGGCACCCAGGAGTGCGTCGATCAGTGCGCCTACCGCCTGACCGCCCCCGGTCTGGGTGCGGAGCTGGGCGCTACCCTTGGGCTGATGCAATCTTTCTTCCAGGGCTTCTTCCTGGCTCCCACTGTCACCGCATCCGCGGTAAAGGGCGCCATCTTCGCCGCCAGCGTGTACGAAAAACTCGGCTATCGCTGCGTGCCTTCCTCCGCCGAGACCCGCCACGATATCATCCAGGCCATCGAGCTGCGCAGCAAGGAGGCCATGGTCGCTTTCTGTAAGGGTGTGCAGAGCGCCGCCCCGGTGGATAGCTATGTTACCCCGGAGCCGTACCCCATGCCCGGCTACGATTCCGAAGTCATTATGGCTGCCGGTGCCTTTGTGCAGGGTTCCTCCATCGAACTTTCCGCCGATGGCCCCATCCGTGAGCCGTATGCCATCTATTATCAGGGCGGCCTTACCTGGGCCCATGCCAAATTGGGCATTCTTATGTCGCTGCAAAAAATGTGTGATGCCGGTTTGATCACTCTGCCGGAAGCATAATAGGGGAGATACCATGAAGCAAAAATTAAAGAATCTTTGGAACTATTTTACCACCTACGAAAAGATCTGGTTCATCAGCATCACGGTGCTGGCCTTTGTGTTCGCCATCCTCTTCCCGGAGGAAGACTTTGGTGGGGTCAACGGCAAGGTCATTATGGCGCTGTATTTGCTGGATATTTTCCTCAATATCACCTGTGAGCTGCTCATTTCCAAGCAGAGCAAGTGGAATTTCATCGTTTCGCTGGGCGTGGAGATCACCGAGATCCTCATCTGTGTGGTGCTTTCCTACCGCTTCGCCACCATGGCGACCACGCTGTTCTTCTGGATTCCCATTGATATCATCAGTTTTATCAATTGGAACCGTCACAAGGATCGGGAGCAGGAAGAACTCACCGAGGTTCGCCGTTTGACCGGCAAGCAGGAGGTCATGGTCATCGCCGGCATCGTCCTGTGGACTGTTGTGGTAGGCTATTTCCTCACCACGCTGGAGATCGAGGGTCTGCTTTCCTCCACCCCCACGCTGGAAACCATCGTCTGCTACCTGGATGCCTGTGCCAGTGCGGTCGGTATTGCCAATGGTGTGTTCATTCTGCTGCGCTACCGCGAACAGTGGATCGCCTGGTATATCTGCGCCCTGTTGGAGGCTGCCATCAATATCATCTCCGGCCAGTGGGTGCTGCTGGTGCTCAAGGCAGGCTACCTCACCAATACCACCTATGGCTACATCAAGTGGACGCAGTACATCAAGTCCCATCCAAAACAGCCTGCCGCACTGGAACCGGACCGGGCCGATAACCTTGTTTAAGCTTTTCCTATCTATACGCGTACGCGCGCTACATACGCGCGCGTGTGCGCGCGTTATATAGGGCTATATGCAGTGTGCATGAGCCGCATGCGCTTAGCGCGTGCGCGCATGAAACAGGGACGGCTTTTTATTGCGGCCGGAAAAAATATTCACCCCCGTTTTTCCCCAGGGAAAGGCGGGGGATCGCTTTGTCAAAATTTTTTTGAAAAAAGGCTTGACATTTCCAAAAAAATTTGTACGATAGAACATACTTGCGAAAAAACCAGGAGGAGGAAATCATGCGAAATAAGCTCTTTGGGAGCCGGGAGTTTTACCATCGGGTGCTGGCCATCAGTGTGCCGATCATGGTGCAGAACGCAATCACAAATTTTGTAAGCCTGCTGGATAATGTTATGATCGGCCGGGTAGGTACCGTGGAAATGTCCGGTGTGGCAATTGCCAATCAGCTGCTGTTTGTTTTTAATATGCTGGTTTTCGGCGCCATAGCCGGTGCCGGCATTTTCGGCGCGCAGTTTTTTGGCAATCGGGATATGGATGGTGTCCGCCACACCCTCCGCTTTAAGCTCATGATCTGCCTGGTTTTGGCTGCGGTCTGCATCGGTATTTTTACTGCCTTCGGTCCCCAGCTTATCAATCTCTACCTGAAAGGCGAGGGCGCCGTGGAAGATGCCGAAGCCTCCCTGCGCTATGGCTTGCAGTACATCAGGGTAATGTATATCGGGATGCTGCCCTATGCCATTACGCAGGCCTACGCGGGTACGCTGCGTGAGACCGGAGAAACCCTGCTGCCCATGAAAGCGGGTATTGTGGCGGTGCTGGTCAACCTCACCTTCAACTACATCCTGATTTTTGGCCATTTTGGGGCACCGCGCATGGGTGTAGTGGGTGCTGCCATAGCTACCGTGCTTTCCCGCTTTGTGGAGCTCATCATAGTAGTGAGCTGGGCCCACCGGCACGCCGTGCGGTTCCCGTATATTACCGGGCTGTACCGTTCGCTGCACATTCCCGGTCGCCTGTTCCGGGATATCCTGCGGAGAGGAACCCCCCTGCTGGTGAATGAGGGGCTGTGGGCTGCCGGTATGGCCATGTTGAACCAATGCTACTCCCTGCGGAGCCTGGATGTGGTGGCGGCCACCAACATAAGCAGCACCATATGGAACCTGTTTGCCTGTGTTTATTTGGCCCTTGGCAGTGCCATCAGCATTATGGTGGGGCAGGAGCTGGGTGCCGGAGAATTTGAGAAGGCAAAGGTGACAGCCCGACAGACGACTGCCTTTTCGGTGGCGATCTCGATTGGCGTGGGGCTGCTGATGGCCTTTGTGGGGACCTATTTCCCGCTGATCTACCGCACCACCGATACGGTTCGGCATCTGGCCACCAATCTCATCCGCATCGGCGCCTGCCTGATGCCATTTACCGCCATGACCAACGCCCTGTACTTTACCCTGCGGGCCGGCGGCAAAACGGTGGTCACTTTCCTGTTCGACAGCGCCTTTGTGTGGTTGATCAATATTCCGGTGGCTTATGTGCTTAGCCGGTATACGGCCATGCCTATTCTGCTGCTGTATGCCTGCTGCCAAAGTCTGGAGATCATCAAGTGCATCATCGGCACCGTGATGGTGAAGAAGGGGATTTGGATCAATAACATTGTGGCCGATAAAAAGGGCGAGGTATAGCCCATAGTCTATGATTCCTCGGAGCAGAGATGCTCCGGGGATTTTTTCGTTCGGGCGGATTTGATTTTCTTTTTACAAATGCGGCGTTTTGCATTTTACACAGCGGCGGTAAGATAAAGACGCTGAAAGAAACAAAGAATAAGAAAAAGAAAGGAAACACGACTATGAAAAAGTACATTGCAATTCTTATGGCGATCGCCTGTGCCGCTGCCCTGCTGCTGACCGGCTGCGGCCAGAACAATGATCCTCAGCCCAATCCTCAGCCCTCCGAGCTGACCGGCTCGGTTTCCACTGATGGCTCCACCTCGATGCAGAAGGTCATCAATACGCTGGGCGAAGCCTTTATGAATGAAAACAAGGGTATCACCTTTACCTACAATCCCACCGGTTCCGGTTCCGGCATCAAGGCCGTACAGGAAGGCCGCTGCGATATCGGTCTTTCCAGCCGGGCACTGAAGGCAGAGGAAAAGGAAGCCGGCCTGAAGGAGACCGTTCTGGCCTACGATGGCATTGCCATCATTGTAAACCCGGAGAACCCCGTAAGTGACCTGACCCTGGAGCAGATCGCCGATATTTACACCGGCAAGATCACCAACTGGAAGGACCTTGGCGGCAATGACGCCGAGATCGTTCTCATCGGCCGCGAGGCCGGCAGCGGCACCCGCGATGGCTTTGAGAGCATCACCGGCACCACCGATGCCTGCCAGTACCGTCAGGAGCTGACCTCTACCGGTGATGTTATCACCACCGTGGCCCAGAACCCCGATGCCATCGGCTATGCTTCTCTGGCTTCCATCAAGGACACCGTGAAGGCCCTTTCCGTCGGCGGGGTGGTACCCACCGAGGATAGTGTAAAGGACGGCAGCTACGCCATCCAGCGCCCCTTTGTACTGGTGACCGTAGAGGGCAAGGCCCTGAGCGAATGCGCACAGAAGTTCTTTGAGTACATCACTTCTTCCGAGGCAGCGAGTCTGATCTCCGCTGCCGGGGCGGTAGCCGCCAACTAAAGTGTTTATGGAGAAGGACGGCGGCAATAGCGGCCGTCCTTTTCCGTGGAGGGAACTATGAAGAAAACCGGCGAATTAATAGTCCATATCATTTTCTTCCTGCTGGGGCTTATCACGGTGGGTTGCGTACTGCTGATCAGCGGGTACCTGGTGGTTTCCGGCATCCCGGCGATCCGGGAGATCGGGCTTTGGAACTTTTTGTTTGGGAAGGTATGGGCTTCCACCGCGGCGGAGCCAAAATTCGGCATTCTGCCGTTTATCCTGACCAGCGTATATGGCACGGCGGGAGCGATCCTGCTGGGGGTACCGGTGGGCTTTTTGACCGCGGTGTACCTGGCCAAGCTGGCCCCGCCCAAGGTGAAAAGCATGATGCAATCGGCGGTGAGTTTGCTGGCGGGAATCCCTTCGGTGGTGTATGGCCTGGTGGGTATGATGGTACTGGTGCCGGGCATCCGGAAGGTATTCCATG
>CALERQ010000169.1 GCA_937907305.1 uncultured Clostridia bacterium
CAGTACATTGGGTGCGATCTGTCCCTTTTGGGCAGCGTTATGGGGGGTAGACATAGTATTTTCTCCTTTGCAAAGTAGTTTTTTCTCTACCCGCATTGTACCATATTCCTCCGCCGCCGTCGAGAGTTTTTTGCCGTTTCGCACAAAAAGAGGGGCGCGGGGCGTTGCGGAGACTGCCGAAATATGATAAAATAAGAAAAAATCGCGGGGAGAGGATACACTTATGAATACTATGGTGATCGGAATAGCGGGCGGTACCGGCAGCGGCAAGACCACCGTGACCGAAAAGCTGCAGGAGTACTTCGGTGCCGATGTCAGCGTGCTGCATCACGACAGCTACTACAAGCGCCACGATGAGCTGCCCTTTGAAAAGCGCCGGCTGCTCAATTACGATCACCCCGATTCCTTTGATACCTCTCTGCTTATCGAGGACCTCCGTTCCCTCAAGGCGGGCCATACCGTCCACTGCCCGGTGTACGATTATTCTATCCACAACCGCACCGACCGCACCGAGGAGGTTCATCCCACCAAGGTCATCATCGTGGAGGGCATTCTTATCTTTGCCGATGAGGAGCTGGCCAGCGAAATGGATATCAAGATCTTTGTGGATACCGATGCCGATGAGCGCATCCTGCGCCGCATCCTGCGGGATGTACGGGAGCGCGGCCGTACGCTGGAATCGGTGGTGGAACAGTACCTCACCACGGTAAAGCCGATGCACGAGCAGTATGTGGAGCCCAGCAAGCGCCGGGCGGATATCATCATGCTGCAGGGCGGCCACAATCTTGTCGCGCTGGATATGCTCATCGAGCGCATCCGCAGCCACATCGGCCAGGAGGCATAAGCACAAAGCGAAAAACAGGGCGTCCCATCAGTGGGACGCCCTTTCTGCATATTTTTCAGTCTACCGATTTCATCGATTCGACCATATTGATCTTTTTCAGCCGGTAGTGCATCGCCCAGTTCACCAGGAAGGAGAACAGGAAGGTGATGAGTGTCGCCATCAAAAAGCTCGGCCAGTAGATATTCCGCCCGAACATGATGGAATCCACCTCGGCCGTTGCTACCACAAAGCGGGTAAGCGCTGTGCCCAGCAGCAGGCCCAGTCCGGTGCCCAGTATGGTCAGAATAACACTTTCCCGGTAGATATAGGCGGAAACCTCGCCATCGTAGAAGCCCAGCACCTTCAGGGTGGCAATCTCCCTTGTCCGTTCGGTGATGTTGATATTGGAGAGATTGTACTGCACCACAAAGGCCAGTAGCCCCGCCGAAACAATGAGTACCGCCACCACATAGCCCAGGTTATCGGTGATGTTCATATACTGTTCCAGCAGCTCCGCATCGCTGGAAACCATCAGCACCGTACCGCCCGCCAGCAGCTTTTCACTGGCTGCGGCCCAGCCATCCCGGTCCACCAGGTCTACTATCACGGCATTATATTCCGGCGCCTTGCCAAAGATCTCCTCATAGTATTCCGCGGAAATATATACAAAGTGCGAGGCGTAGTTTTCACTTACTCCGGCAATGGCCAGCTCATAGGTCCGGTTATCGCCATCCCGCAGCGTCAGGGTATCGCCAGTTTTCAGCCCCAGCATGGTACCCAGCTTTTCAGTGATGATGGCCCCCTCTTTTTCGGGGGTCAGCACCTTGCGGCTCACCCGCTCCTGCAGGCTGATAAAGTCGGTCAGCCGGGTGTAGTCCTGGCTCACGGTCAGGTTCACCTCATAGCTGTGCTTTTCGCCTACCGCGGTGATGGTCGCCCGGTACTGCGGCATCCATTCCTGGATGGCAGGGTCATTCTCCAGCTGGTCAAAAAGCGCCTGTTCTTCCGTTTCTTCCTCGGCGGAATACCCCGCCAGCAGATCATAGCGGAACACCTGCTGGAACTGGTTCTGTACGATATCATTGATAGCATCCTGCAGACCGTAGCCGGTCAGCACCAGGGCGGCGCAGCCCGCGATGCCCACTATGGTCATCAGCACCCGCTTTTTATACCGGAACAGATTGCGTACCGTGACCTTGTGGCTGAAGGAAAGCCGCCGCCAGATAAACGGCACCTTTTCCAGCAGCACCTGCTGCCCGGCCGGGGGCGCTTTGGGCCGCATGATGTTGGCCGGCATCTCGCTGAGAACTCCGCGGCACACATTGCAGGTCACCAGGGTGACGCATCCCAGCGCTACCACCACACAGATGGCCGCAACGCCCCAATGGAACGGGGCCTCCACCGGCGGCAGATCGTACATGATGCAGTAGGCATCGTAAATGACGGTGGGGAACAGCTTGAAGCCCACGGCGAGCCCCAGCCCGCTGCCCAGTACCGTCGCGCTCAGCGAATAAATGAGATATTTCTTTTGGATCTCCCGGTCGGTATAGCCCAGCGCCTTCAGCGTGCCGATCTCAGTGCGCTGCTCCTCAACCATACGGGCCATGGTGGTCAGGCACACCAGTGCCGCCACCGCCAGGAAGAATACCGGGAAGATGGTGGAAATGTTATCGATTCTTGCGGCGTCATCGCCAAATTCGCCCACACCCAATGAAAGCTCTTTACGGGTATACAGGTACCACTCCGCTGGTGAGAGCTTTTCCAGCATTTTTTCGGCATCGGTCAGTTGCTGCTTGCCGCGGTTCAGCTCCGCTTTTCCGTCCGCTATCTTCTGTCGGGCATCGGCGCTCTTTTCCTCAAATTCCTTTTCGCCGTCCGCCAGCTTCACCCGTGCTTCGGCCAGTTCCTTTTCACCGTCGTTCAGCTGCTTTTCGGCCTTTTCCAGCTCGGATTTATAGGTATCCAGCTGTTTGCGGCTGTCCTCCAGCTCCTTTTTGCCGCTTTCGTACTGGCTGGCCGCGCTGGTTATTTGTTTTTCCATGGTGGAAAAATAATTATTCACCGCGGTTTGGGTTGCTTTTACTGTTGCCGGGGTCACATTGCCGTCGGCATCGTACAGCTTATCGCCCAGGTTCAGCTTTTTGCCATTGGAGTCGGTCAACTCGTTCAGCGTGGGGGCCAAGCTATCTGCCAGGATGGGCAGCAGCACCGAGCCCTCCGGGAGATTTGCCATCCGTCCCATTATCGCATTGATCTGCGCCTTACCGGCGGCCAGCTGCGCCTTGGCGGCATCCACGGCCACCATCTGCAGCTTGGCAGCCTCCAGCTGCTGCACGCCTTCCTCATATTGCTGCTCGTACTTTTCGTACTGCGCTTTTTGCTTTTCCAGCTCAGCCCGGCCGTCCTCCAGCTCCTTTTCGCCGTCTTCGATCTGCTTTCTGGCATCCGCCAGCTCATTGGCGGCATCGGTCAGCTGCTGCTCGGCATCGGCCAGCTGTTCTTCAGCATCGGCTATTTTGTCCCGTGCTTCCGGTATCTTTTCGTTCAGATAGTCCGCCATCTCCTGCATCCGCAGTTCCCCGCGGGCTTCCCCCACCGGCTCCAGCGCCTCTTTCAGTGCCGCGGCCAGGGCATCATATTCTTCGGTATAGCAGTTCAGGTCACCGGAGCCCTCCGCGGTCACATACAGTTCGGTGTAGTATTCAGCGGTAAAGTTCTCCTCCGGTACATACAGGTAGGCATCCAGCGAACCATCCCCTACCGTGGTGCTGCCGCGGCGGGTCATATCCAGGTACATCGGGGAATTGACGATCCCCACGATGGTATATTCGGTGTGTTTCAGTTCATTTTCCAGGTCATCCACCGGGTCGGCGCTGCCCAAGGAAAGCGTCTGCCCCAGTTCAAAGTGATACTTATACTGTATTTTCTCGTCAATGACGCATTCATCCGCCGCCTGCGGCAGCCGCCCCTCCAGTACCCGCAGCCGGTTCATGGTTTCAGGGTTATCAGGGTCCTGGGGCAGGGAGAATACCCTCGTCAGGAAGTTATCATGGCACAGGGTCAGGCAGTCTACATATTTCCCAGCATAAACCTGTTTTACCCCGTCCACCGCCGCTACGGCAGTCACATCGTTTTCGCTGAATCCCAAAGTGGAGAGCACCTTTACATCCATGGCGTTGTAGTCGATGTAGTAATCGCTGGCGGTATCCCGCATGTCATCGCCGGTGGCCCGCACCCCCGCAAAGAAGCCAACACCCAGCGCCACAATGAGCAAAATGGAACAAAAACGGTTCATGGTTTTGCGCATGGTGCGCATGGTATCCTTCCGGAATGCTTCCGTCATGAAAATGCCCTCCTTTCTTTTTGATTTCTGCCGGTTCCCGCCCGGCGGCCGCCGTAAAATGGGCGATGGCTGCGTTGGTGCCTTGACAGGCATAAGCCCGCCTCCGCTTCGCTCCACCGGGCATCAGCCTGCCTGCGGCCCCGGCCTTGCCCTCCCCGCATTTTTCGCCGTCCGCCTTCTTACCACTCTATTGTGGCAATATCGGCAGGATGGGGATTATAAATATTGCTGGCGACCTTGCTGTTTCGTATCGTAATGACCCGGTCGGCCATCGGGGTGATGGCGGTATTGTGCGTTACTACGATCACCGTCATGCCGCCCTCCCGGCAGGCGCTCTGCAAAAGCGAGAGGATCTGCTTGCCGGTATTGTAGTCCAGGGCGCCGGTCGGCTCATCGCACAGCAGCAGCTTGGGCCGTTTGGCCAGCGCCCGCGCAATGGAAACCCGCTGCTGCTCGCCGCCGGAAAGCTGCGCCGGGAAATTATTCAGCCGGTGGCCCAGCCCTACGGCCTCCAGGGCCTCTGCCGCCGGGATGGGATCATGGCAGATCTGCGCCGCCAGCTCCACATTTTCCAGCGCCGTCAGGTTTTGTACCAGGTTGTAGAATTGGAACACAAACCCGATATCATGCCGCCGGTAGCCGATCAGCTGCTTGGGGGTGTACTGCGCGATGTCGTTTCCATCCACCAGCACCTGTCCCTCATCGGCGGTGTCCATTCCGCCCAGAATGTTCAGCACTGTGGTTTTACCGGCGCCGGAGGGCCCCACTATAATGGCGAATTCGCCCTTTTCTATGGTAAAATTGATGCCGTCGCTGGCCGCCGTCACGATCTCCCCGGTGCGGTAGCGCTTATACACATCCTTCATTTCCACAAATGCCATCCTGTCGCCCTCTTTCTCTCTCCCGGCGCATTTCGGGTTGCCTTTTTGGCCGGATTGAATTATACTGATTTTATCACTTTTTATCGGGGATTTTCAACTGCCCACCGGCAGCGGGAGCCCAAAAATTTGTTATTTAACGGAAAGTTTACATTCCGTCCGCAAAAGGGAGGAACTTCATCATGGCAAAAAGAGATCTGGCCGCCGAGCTGCTGCGGGAGCTGGGGCAGGACCGCACCCAGTACCACTCCGGGGAGGAGCTTTCCGCCCGGTTGGGGGTCAGCCGTACCGCGGTGTGGAAGGCCGCCTGCCGCCTGCGGGAGCAGGGCTATGCCATCGAATCGGTCACCCGGCTGGGCTACCGCCTTACCGCCCTGCCGGATGGCATGACAAAGGAACTGCTGGAGCAGTACCTGCAGCAGGGCAGGGGAGAGACCGTCATTTGCTACGAGGAGACCGATTCCACCAATACCCGCGGCATGCAGCTGGCCCTGGAGGGTGCGCCTACGGGTACAGTTGTGCTGGCTGATCGCCAGACCCACGGTAATGGCCGCCTGGGCCGCAGCTTTGTCTCTCCGGCTGGGCAGGGGGTCTATCTTTCTTACCTTCTTCGCCCGGATTTCGACCCCGCCGCCCTCAGTCTGCTTACCAGCTGTGCCGGGTTAGCCGTTTGCCAGGTGCTGGAGCAGCACGGCCTGGCCCCTGCCATCAAGTGGCCCAATGATATCATCCTCGACCGCCGCAAGGTCTGCGGCATCCTCACCAAGCTCACCAGCGATGCTGAAAGCGGCACCATCAATGGCGCGGTCATCGGCATCGGCGTCAATGTCACCCAGCAGCCGCAGGATTTCCCCGAGGAGCTGCGGGATAAAGCCATCTCGGTGCGGGAAGCGGGCGTCACCGTCCCCCGTGCCGCCATTGCCGCCGGTATCATCACCCGCCTGGATGACCTCTTCCTCCGTCAGCACATTCTTTCCCAACCGGCCGAAAACCTGATCGGGGAACTGACCCGCCGCAGCTGCACCATCGGCCGCCGGGTGGAGGTCATCAGCCCTACCGGCCAGTACGAGGCACTGGCCGTCGCCATTGCCCCCGATGCCGGTCTCATCGTTGAGCTGCCGGATGGTTCCCGCCGCACCGTTTCCAGCGGGGAGGTCAGCGTCAGGGGCCTTTTGGGCTATACTTAATAAAGGAGCTTCTCTTACTATGTCACACCCTACCGAGCGCTGTGAATTGACCAACCTGTGCATGATCACCGATGCCGAGGGTCGTATCCTTGTGCAGGACCGTACCGATCCCAGCTGGCCGGGCATCTGTTTTCCCGGCGGCCATGTGGAACCCGGCGAATCCTTCGTCGCTTCGGTCATCCGCGAGGTACAGGAGGAAACCAGCCTCACCATTCAGGATCCTCGCCTCTGCGGAATCAAGCAGTTCCCGCGGGAGGACGGTGCCCGCTATGTGGTGCTGCTGTTCCGCGCTACCCGCTTCACCGGTACGCTTGCCTCCTCCTCGGAGGGCGAAATGCTCTGGCTGACCCGTGAGGAGCTGAACGGCCGCCGCCTTACTTCCGATTTTCTCGAGCTGCTCCGTGTCTTTGAGGAACCCGCCCTCAGCGAGTTCTACTATTACCAGGAGCCCGGCTCCGAAGAATGGCGCCTCTCCCTGCGGTGACCCGCCGGGGGGGCGCCCCTCCGCTTTTGTCGTGCCGCCTCTCCGCTGCGCTCCGGGCGGCCCTTCCCGCTCCGGTGCGCCCCGCCTGCCCATTTATCCCAATCCAGGAAAAATCCCCCGACCACACCCGGCCGGGGGATTTCCCTTCTCTATGCTTTATCGTGAAAGGAGTATGCTTAGTCTTTCTTGCGGAACTTTTCGGGCACCACATACAGCCCGCCGGAGCACTCCGCGATCTCCTCCAGGTTCTTGCAGGCCAGCAGGTCCTTGGTGGCCATGCTGCGGTCAATGCCCAGATCCTCGGGATAGGCTACCTTGCCCGCCTTGCGGAAGGCCTCGATCTGCTCCTTGGTCACCATCTCGCCAAAGGGAGTGCCCTGGGCGATGGAAGCCAGCATCAGCTTGCGTTCCTCGGCGTCCTCGGCCATGTAGCAGTAGGCAATGCCCTGCTCGGTCACGGTGTGGCTCACATCCTCGCCGTATACCATAATGGGCGGAGCCTCCATACCGGCGTCGCGACCAATGGCGATGGCATCCAGCTCCGGCACAAAGTTATTGCCCTTCTTGCCGCTGCTCTTCAGCATCTGGATAACGATCTTCTGGCCGCCGCGCAGGGTGTCCTTGCCCTCGATCAGGCTGTGGTAGGCGGGGCTGCTGTGGCGGCGTCCGCCGGGGTTGTGGCCCATGTTGGGCGCTCCGCCAAAGCCGCTCAGACGGCCGGCAGTCACGGTAGAGGAGTTGCCATAGTAGTCCATCTGCAGGGTAGCGCCCAGGAAGGAATCAATGGCGTACAGACCGGCCACCTGGGCCAGGGTACGGTTGCTGCGCAGGGTGCCGTCGCAGCCGGTAAAGAAGATGTCGCTGCGGGCTTCGGTATATTTCTCCATGCCCACCTCGCCGCCAAAGGCGCAAATGCTCTCTACCCAGCCGGCCTCAATGGCGGGGATCAGCGTGGGATGGGGGTTCAGCACCCAGTTGCGGCAGATCTTGCCCTTCAGGCCCAGCTGCTCGCCGTAGGTGGGCAGCAGCAGCTCAATGGCCGCGCCGTTAAAGCCGATGCCGTGGTTCAGGCTCTGTACGCCGTGCTTGGCGTAAACGCCCTTAATGACCATCATGCCCATCAGCACATCAGCGTCCTTGATAAACTGGGGATCACGGGTGAACAGGGGCTCCATGGGGTAGGGCTTATCGGCGGGGACAATGAAATCCACCCAGCCGCCGGGGATATCCACACGGGGCAGGTCCTCTACGATCTCATTCACCTGCGCGATGACGATACCGCTCTTGCAGGCCGCGGCCTCCACCAGGGTGGGGGTTTCCTCGGTGCTGTATCCGGTAAAGAGGTTGCCGTCCTTATCGGCCTTATCGGCAGCCACCAGGCATACATTGGGGATGAGATCCACAAACAGACGGGCATAGATCTCCAGGTATGTATTAAAGTTGCCGATCTTCACCTTGCCTTCGGCCAACATTTCGCTCAGGCGCTGGGCCTGGGTGCCGGCAAAGGCAAAATCCACCGTGCTGGCTATGCCCTTCTCAAAATAATCCAGATGCTCGCTGCGGGAAATGGAGGGAATGATCATGGTCAGGTCGTGCACCACTTTGGGGTCCACTTCCGCCAGGGAAGCCGCCAGGAAGGCCGCCTGCTTCTGGTTATCACCCTCCAGCACCACCTTATCGCCGGGGTGAATGACCGCTTCCATCAGTTTAACGATGTTTTCCGTCGCTACGGTTTTGCCGCTGCACAGCGCAGCCGCCGCATTCAGCCGCTCCTCTTTGGAACGGCGCTGTTTGTCCCAAGACATTGTAGAAGAACCACCTTTCACTTTCGCCCTAAAAAATTTATCGGTTTATGGCCTATTAAGGCCATGTTAAGATAAAGTATAGCATTGACTTTCTATAATGTAAAATATATAATATGACTAAGATCAATAACACGCACGCTATATGCACATTGCACGAGGTATCTTCATGGAAATCACACATCTGCGTTACTTCAAAAAAACAGCGGAACTGGAACATATCACAAAGGCGGCCCAGGAACTGCATGTGGCCCAGCCTTCCCTCAGCCGCACCATCAGCATGCTGGAGGATGAGCTCAAGGTCAAGCTCTTCAACCGCAAGGGCAAAAGCATCGAGCTCAATGAATACGGCATCATTGTCCTCAATCATACCAACCGCATCCTCAAGGAGCTGGAGGCCATCCACCGGGAGATCGATGACGCCCGGGAAAACAGCGTCATGAATGTCACCTTCTCCATGAATGCCGCCTCCACCCTCATTCCGCGGCTGGTGCGCGGCTTCAAGGAAGAACACAGCGATATCCGTCTGCACATCCTGCAGGAGGACCTGGTAGGGGATAGCGGCCAGAGCTGCGATCTTACCCTTTTCGCCGGCAGTCAGCCGGTTTCCGGCCCCTACTGCACCACCCTCATCGAGGAGGAGATCCGCCTGGCGCTGCCGGTCACCAATCCGCTGGCCCACTTCGATTCCCTCACCCTCGATCAGGTCTCCAAGGAGGAGTTCATCTGCCTGCAAAAGGGCAAGAACCTCCGCAGCATCACCGATGCCTACTGCAAAATGGCTGGTTTCGATCCCAATGTCGTCCTGGAAAGCGACAGCCCGGAAACCGTCCGTGAACTGATCCGCGCGGGTATCGGCATCTCCTTCATCCCCATCCTTACTTGGCAGGATATGGAGGATGAGCACATTGCCCTGGTGCCCATCTCCACCCCCCACTGCCGCCGCTATATCAATCTTTCCTGGCGGGAAAGCAGCTACCTTTCCCCGGCGGCCATCCTCTTTCGGGATTATCTCATCAAACATTTTGCCGAGCTGGTCAAATAACTCCTTGTCCCCGCCGCCCGGCGGGGGCTTTTCATTCCCCATCGCCGAATTCTATCCGAAAATTTTATGAAATCAAGAATTATTCCTGAATTTATGGTTGATTTTTCAATCGAATTGTCCTATGATATAGGAGTAAGATAGTATAGTATCAATTTTTAGGAGGTGCCGCTATGTCGCATCTTTCCAAAGTACAGGTCGCCATCCGGGATATTGATGTTCTGGGCGAAGCCCTGCGGGCCATCGGCCTGCGCCGAGTGGCGGAGGTGCCGGAAAATTATGAGTTTGCCGATACCTTCAATACCTGCGATGTCATCGCCGTCAATGCCGTCAACCGCGTTATGGCTTTCAAATTCATAGATGGCGAGGCCGAGCTCCACTCCAATCTCGAACCCGGCGATTTTGAAAAGACCCGGGATGAACTGCTGCAAAAGTACGCCGTCCTGCTCCTGCGCAAAACCGTGGAGCAGGAGGGCAAATTCCAGGTGCGGGAGCAGGAGACCCTGCCCGATGGCACCGTCCGCATCAAGGTAGGAAGGTGGGTATAATTCATGGCAGAACAGACTGTAACTTACCTCATCGGCAAGGATGGCAAGATCACCGTGGAGGTCAATGGCATCCGCGGCCCGGCCTGCCGGGAGCTGGTAAAGGAAACCGTCGAAAAGCTGGGCGTGGAGCTTTCCACCGAGCTCAAGCCCGAATACTTTGACCAGGTGGAAGAAAAGGAGCAGGAGAAAAACCGCTTCTAAGCCAAAGCATCAGGAGAGGGGGGAGGCAGCATGGCGTCTGCGCTGTGGCTCAGTTTTATGGAACCGCGGCGGCTGGCTCCCTTTTTGTCCCTGCCGGTGCAGGTAATGGTCACGCCGGTGATGATGGCTCCCGCCCTGCCGGGTCAGCGCTTTTTCACTCCTGGGGATGAGGGGAAAACGATCGCCGCGGCCCTTTCCGGCCGGGATATCTACTACCTCTCGGTCACCGCTTGGGAAAGCGTTGTGGTCCCCGCAAACCATGGCCGCCTGCTGGCCCTGGGGCAGATCCCGCCGCTCCCCGGCAGCCCCGTGGAATTTCTCTCCACCCCGCCGGATGAGCAGTACCCGGCCCTGTGCCGTCTGCTGCCCCCCGCCGAACCGGAAACCCTCTACATCGCCGGTGGGGAAGTGCGCTGCTCCGTCTGGGAGGAGGACTACCTCCCCCTGCTGGAAAGGCTGGGCCGACTATGAAAGTGGGTAAATTCTACCGCAACCGGGAGGAACGCTGCATCAGCGGCGGTGCCGGCTGCGGGGTGGTCTATCTTTCCGGCTGCGATATGCACTGTGCCTATTGTCTGGTTTACGGCATCTCCCAGCGCACGGAGGGGACCCCTTACACCCCTCACCAGCTGGCGGAACTACTCCTTTCCCTCCAGCAGCGGGGCGTCAGTCATATCAGCCTCGCCAATGTGGAACCCTGCGCCAATGAGGTGATAGAAGCGATCGCTTTGGCAAGAAAAATGGGCCTTACCGTCCCGCTCTGCAATAACTTCAATGGCTATGCCCCGGTCACCTTGACCGAGCGCTTACTGCCCTATTTCCAGGCCTACATCATGGATTTCAAGTATGCCGATGATGCCCTGGGCCAGCGCCTTTCCGCTGTCTCGGCCTATCCTGCCCGCGCCCTTGCCAACTTGGCCCTGCTTTCCGCCCGCTGCGGTCCCAACCGCTATGATGCGGCCGGCCTTCTGCAAAGCGGCGTGCTGCTGCGGCATCTCATCCTGCCGGGGCAATGGCAGAATACCGAAGATACCCTCCGTCTGCTGGCCCAAAATAATCCCTGCGGCTATCCATTGTCCCTCCTCCCGGATTTTGTCCCGGAGGGCGATACCGCCGCTGTGCTGCCGCCGCCCTATACCGTCCCCCCGGACCGCCTGCGCGGCTTTACAGATCTCGCCCATTCGCTGGGACTTTCCCTTTTGTAATTTTTGCGGCTTCGGCCGGTGAAAATCGCAAATGGCCGCGTTGCCCCCTCGCGATACATCAGTCCGCCTTTCGTCGGACAAGAGTATCGCTTCGGCGGCGCCTTGCCCTTTACCGATTTTCCCGTCCTCGCCGCCTATATCCTATCGCAGCCACACTCCCTTTCCCGAAAGGAGAAAAAATATGAACTTCCGTGAAGAATTCAATCTCGCCATCCGCGCCCGCTGCGCCGTGCTGTATGTCACCACCCGGGAGGAGGAACGCCTCCTTTCGGTGGTCCGGGACTGCGCCGCCGAGCTGGAAAATATGCGGGTCGTCAGCTGGGATTTCGCCTCCGGCTTTGATGTCGGCGTGGCGGTGGGCAAAGGCAATCCCATCGCCGTGCTGGATTTCATCGCCAAAGAACCCGCCGATACCCCAATCCTTTATGTCCTCAAGGACTTCCACCGCTTCCTGGAGGACAATATGGTCTGCCGCATGGTCAAAAACCTTGCCGCTCAGCTCAAGCCCCAGCAGAAAAGCATCCTCATCGTCAGTCCGGTGTATAAGGTCCCGGAGGAGCTGACCTCCTCGGTCAGTGTGCTGGAGTTCCAGCTGCCCACCCTGCCGGAGCTGCGGGAGTACATCACCAATATCACCCAGAATGTCGTGGTGGATATGGATAAGGAGGGCTTCGAGCAGTTCGTGCGTGCCTTCCAGGGCCTCACCATCTCCACCGTCAAGACCATCCTCTCCAAAGCCCTGGCCCGCAGCGGCAAGATCACCCTGAACGACCTCCAGCTTGTTTTGGAGGAGAAAAAGCAGGTCATCCGCAAAACCCAGGTGCTGGAGTTTTTCAATGCCGAGGAAACCATGGGCTCCATCGGCGGCATGGATGTCCTCAAAAGCTGGATCGTCACCCGCGGCATGGCTTTCTCGGAGCAGGCCCGGCAGTTCGGCCTGCCCTATCCCAAGGGCGTCCTCATCGTCGGCATCCAGGGCACCGGCAAGTCCCTCTGCGCCAAGGCCATCAGCCAGCAGTGGCACATGCCGCTCCTGCGGCTGGATGTCGGCCGGCTGATGGGCAGCTATGTCGGTGAATCGGAAGCCAGGACCCGGGAAATGATCCAGATCGCCGAAGCCATGGCCCCCTGCGTCCTCTGGATCGACGAGGTGGATAAGGGCTTCGCCGGCATCGGCGGCGTGCAGGGAGACAGCGGCGCCCAGGCCCGTGTGTTCGGCAGCCTTATCACCTGGATGCAGGAAAAGAAATCCCCCGTTTTCATCGTCGCCACTGCCAATAACATCGAGCAGCTGCCGCCGGAATTCATGCGCAAGGGCCGCTTCGATGAGATCTTCTTCGTCAATCTCCCCACAGAAAAGGAGCGGGTGGAGATCTTCCGCCTGCACATCAGCCGCCGGCGGGATATCGCCGTCAAGAATTACGATCTGGCCGCCCTGGCCAAAGAGACCAAAGGCTTCTCCGGCGCCGAAATTGAACAGGTCATCAATGATGCCATGTTCCAGGCCTTCTCTCAGCAGCGGGATTTCACCACCGAGGATATCCTTTCCGCCATCCACAGCACCATCCCGCTCTCGGTCACCTTCCGGGAGACCATCAATAAACTCATTGCCTGGGCGGGCAGCGGCCGGGCCCGTATGGCCAGCAGCCAGCAGGAGGCCAATGAATCCGCCGTGGGCGACCAGCTGTATTACAGCTACCAAAACGGCACAGGGGATGGCATCCAATGAGACCTTTCGCCAATGACCCCTCCCTCGACCGGGTGCTTCTCATCAGCCGGGAGGAGATGGGCGGCGCGGCCGGCGGCTTCGATCCGCTGCACCCGGTCTACACCCAGACCGAGGGCGCCGATCCCTTCACCTACCGCAATGACTTCTGCCACATGCGCCTTTTGGCCGATGGCACCGTGGAGCTGACCGAGTTCGGTCAGCCCGCCCGCTTTGCGGAGGAATGGCGGCAGCTGCTTTCCCAGCTGGCCGCCTGCCGCACCCTCACCGATCTGCGCATCTACGATTACGATGGGGATGAGCCGCCCATGGCGGCCGCCCTCACTACCTATGGCCGCCTGCTGCTCTACGGCAATGCCGGGGAATATGCCCCGGCTGCCGGGTGGCAGGGTGTTGCCCGTATTTTTTGGGATACCGATGGTTTCGGCGCCCTCTGCGAGGATGAAATATTCCGCGCGGTGGGGGCCCTTTCGGCATTGGATGGCATCGGAGAGGTCGAGGAAGCGGTCGGCTCGGCGCTGCCGGGGCATTGCAGCCCGGTGGCCTACCTGCTGCAAAAAAACGGCACCGTCACCCTCTTCGACCGCAAAAATAAATCCATCCAGCGCCCGCGGGAGCGCGTGCAAAAAATAGCTCTTGTCCGGTACAATCCCTACGGTGTTTCCACCTGGGTCGCCCTTTCCAAGATCACCGGCCGCTTTTTGTGCAGCGAGCCCCGCGATTCCATCTCGGCCGATTTCTTCGGCGGGGATTACACCGATATCATCGCCCCCAACCGCTTCCGTCAGAAGATCGCGGATTTTGCCGCCGTGCCCCGCCGGTATCTCGCTGTCCTCTATCAGAACGGCTATCTGCGGGTGTTCGGCTCCGGCTACCACAGCGGGGATATCCTTTGCGAGGATGTCCGGGGCATCGAACTGGAGGGGGAGTAGCTCATCGCCTATCTCCCCGCCGATCTTTCCTACGCCCCCGCCATCGATCTGGAGGAGCCGGAGGAGGGCGATGCCCTTTCCCCGGCGGAAAGCATCGTCACGCTGGGCCAGCCGGTGGATCTTCCGGCCATCCTCTCTCTGCTGCGGCAGCGGGTGGAGGGTTGGCGCCGGGCCGAAGAGATGGCACCTCCGGCTGCCAAAAAGCCGGTGCGGGCCATCCGCCGCAGTGAAAGATACATCTACTTCCTGTACCGGGATGGCACCGTGGAAGCCCGGCTTCTTACCCATACCGGCCACAGCGAGCATGGCGAAAACGCCGTTTCCCACTGGCAAAATGTCCGGGAGGTCATCCCCGGCCGCCACCAGACCCTGGCCCTCTGTGAGGATGGCACCGTGCTGGCCGCCGGCCGCGGCTATGGCCGGCCCTATGCCGTTTCCGCCTGGAAAAATGTCACACAGCTTTATCAGTCCTCCGGCCTGGCGGCCGCCGTTACCGCCGCCGGGACCGTTTATGCCCAGTGGGCCGATACCAACGAGCCGGTAGAGGGCACCGAACAGTGGCGTCATATCACCCAGCTGGCCCTGGGGGATGATTTCATCCTGGGGCTGACAGCCGAGGGCCGGGTGCTGGCCGCCGGCACCAATGAGGAGATCACCGCCGGGGTAAAGAACTGGGAAAACATCACCCAGATCGCCGCCGTTTCCGAGGCGGCCGCCGCCCTCACCGGGGCGGGAACCGTCCTTTCCTGCGGGCACCCCCGCTTCCTGCGGTACGAGGGGATGGGGGAGTGGTGCCATATCCGCCAGCTCATCGCCTTCCAGAACGGCGGCTCGGTGTTCGTCGGGCTGGATGACGAGGGACAGGCGCGCTTCAGCGGCAAATGGAGCCGTGGGGCCCTCTGTCGCACCGATAGCATCGACCCCGAAAAATGGTCGGGACTCCGCCGCGTCTGGCAGGAGGGCTACTACCTGCTGGGCGAAAAGCGGGATGGCTCGGTCATCTGGGAAAGCACCCCCACCGAGCGGGCGGGGCTGCCCCCGGCCGATGACCACATCACCGACTGGACCAAGGTGACCGATTGGGTCATCGAAGGGGAATACCTCATGGCCATCTTCCGGGATGGCTCCATTGGCTGGGAGGGCGCCCGCCGCCGCCCGGAAAAACGCCGCATCACCGAGGGCTGGCGGAACATCCGCCAGTGCCTTTTGTGGAGCATTGCCGGGGGCCGCAGCAACGCCATGGCCGTGGATGCCGCGGGACGGCTCTTTTCCGACCAAAGCGGCCCGGAGGGCGAATTTTTCCGGCAGTTTACCGGGGTGCGCCGCATGGCGGTGTTCCAGCCCTTTCTGCTGGTGCTGCACGGGGAAACACTCTCCTTTGTGCTGTTTGGCCAAAACGGGTTTGAACGGCACGACTTGCCTCAGGTGGAGCATCTGCTGACCGCCGAGGAGGGCAAAACCGTGGTGGTCACCTTCACCGATGGCCGGGTGCGCTCCTTTGGCCAGACCCTGTACGACAGCACGGTGGACCCCGCGGCGAAGGCCGTCCGCTTCTACGGCGACCGCAGCGATTACCTCGAAAACGATACCGACCCGTTCCGTCACTTTGAAGGGGTCATCGGGCTGCATGGGGCTGGTACGCCCTTTGTCCTCTCGGCCCACAATTCCAAGGCCAGCGAGAACTTTTACTCGGTGCAGCAGCTCATGTATTTTGCCGGCATCCGTTATGCCGCCGCGGTGGAGCCGCTGGGCGACCTGCTGCTGGCCGACGGCACCTGCCGCAGCCGCCGGGGCGATTTCTTTGCCAAGTGGGTGGGTATCATGCAGCTTTCCAGCTGTCCCACCCATACCGTTGGGGTCACCACCTTCCACACGGCGGTGGTCTACGGCGATGGGGAATACGGCAGCTGCAGCGTGGATGCCTATATGGGGATCGTCCAGGCCTTTGCCCTGCCCCATGCCACCGTCCTGCGTCAGGCCGATGGCACCCTGATCTCCCTGTGTGAAAAGCTGAGCGAGACCCCCTACGAGCCGCTGCCGGTCACATCGGGTGTGACCATGATGGCCAAAACCGGCAGCCATTTTGCCCTGCTGTGCCAGGATGGCAGCCTGTGGTGCTGTGAAGCCCAGGCCTTCGCCGATAAGATTCGCTGGCGGGGCAGCAGTGAGTACTATACCCGCCCCTGGGGCCCCTGGCAAAAGCTCTTTACCGATGCCGCCCGCATGACCGTCACCGGCGAGGAGATCCGCGTCTGGCGGCACGATACCCGCTACAGCTACATGGAGCCTACCCTGGAGCAGAATACACTCTCCGGACAGGAACCGACGATTATACAGTAAGTATAAATTCTGCAGGGGGCCAGTCGGGGCGCAGCCCGACGCCCCCACAGGGGCGTCACCCGCCTTCGGCGGGTCGGCCGCTCCGCGGCCGGGGCTGCGCTCCGCGGCCGGGGCTGCGCCCCGCGCCCCACCCGCCCCTTACAGAAATCCCAAACAAAGGAGAACCCCTATGGCCCTCAAAGACCTGCTGCAAAGCCAGAAAACCATCCGGGAGCTGAAGACCGAAACCGCCGCCCTGCGGCTGGAAAAGGCCGAAGCCGCCCGCCAAAAGGAACAGCTGGAGGCCCGTGCCGCCGCCGTAAGCCGGGAAGCCGGCCGGGAAGCCGCCGGCCGCCAGCGGGAACAGACCGAAGCGGTGGAAGCCGCCCAAAGAGCCCTCTTTGAGGCGATGCGGCCGCTGCTGCTGGCCCTGCCCACCGCCCGGCGGGCCATTGCCCAGAACCCTGCGCTGCTGGCCCGGGATATGATCGGAATGTTCACCCCGGTGGATGATTTTGTGCGGGCGCTGGGCCTTACCGTCATCGGCACGGTGGGGGAGGAGACCCCCTACGACCCGTCCCGGCACGATTGTCCCGCCCTGCTGGAGCCGGGCGCTCCGGTCATCGTGGCGGCGGTGGGCTATGCCAGGGGGGAGCAGATCTGGGTAAAAGCAAGAGTAAAGGAAGTGATCTGATGGAACGCTATGCCGTCGATTTTGGCACCAGCAATACCGTGGTGGCCCGCTGGAACTTTGCCAAAGAGGAGCCGCAGACCATGAGCTTCCCGGCCATCACCGCGCCGGGGAGCGGCGCCATGCCGCCGGTCACCCCCTCCGTTCTCTACTACCGGGGGGAGGAAAGCTTCCTGATGGGCTACGAGGTCACCTCCCGCGGGCTGGATGATATCCGCAGCAGCCGCTATTTTTGGGGCTTCAAGCGGGGGCTGCTGCACCTCACCTCCCTCTACGAGGACCGCGGCCGGGAGTTTTCCGCCGACCACATCGCCCGGCTGTACCTTACCCGGCTGCTGGGCAACCTGGAGCTGAACGCCGATACCGTGGTCACCTTTACCGCGCCGGTCAATGCCTTTGATACCTACCGGGAGTGGATCTCCGCCTTTTTTGCGGAAAATTACCCCAATGTCCCTTACCGCCTGGTGGATGAATCGGTGGCGGCCGCCATTTCCTACGGCTCCACCCGGGCCGGTTCGGTGGTGTGCGTGGTGGATTTTGGCGGCGGCACCCTGGATGTTTCGGTGGTCCGCATGCCGGAATCCTTTGCCGGGGCGGCGGCCGGAGAAGCGGCCAAGGGCCGGGTGCTGGGCAAAGCCGGCGCTTTCCTCGGCGGCGATGATATCGACCGGTGGCTGCTGGAGGACCTGCTGCGGCGGGCCGGCCGCACCGCCGAAGAGTGCGAGGAGATCCTGCCGCAGCTTACCACCCTGGCTCGGCAGATCAAGGAGGAGCTTTCCGTCCAAAGTGAGAGCAGCCGCAGCTTTTTCGATGCCGAGCATTTCAAAACCTACGAGTTCCACTACACCCAGAATGATCTGCTGGATCTTCTGGAGGAGCACGACTTTTTTGTCACCCTCAATGATGTCCTCAATAACGCCGTCAATATGGCGGAAGCCGGCGGCATTTCCCGCGGCCAGATCGAGCGGGTGCTGTTGGTGGGGGGCACCACCCTCATCCCGGCGGTGCAGCGGGGCATCCGGGGCATTTTCGGCCGGGAAAAGGTGCAGTGCCACAAGCCGTTTGAGGCGGTGGCCCATGGGGCGCTGGCCTTCTCGCTGGGGCTCAATATCGTCGATTTCATCCAGCATTCCTACGCCATCCGGTACCTGGATTCCCTCACCAAGGAGCCGCGGTACAAGATCATCTTCAAGGCCGGCAGCGAATACCCCAGTCCCAAGCCGGTGACCCTCACCCTGTCCTCCTCCTTCCGCAATCAAAAGGCGATCGAGCTGATGATGGCGGAGATCGAGCACAAGCGGATGGGCCGGGTCTCCTTCGATGCCGATGGACGGTTTTCCTCGGTGGATGACAGCAGCGATACCGTGCGGCTGCTCAATTACAGCAAAAATTCCGCCAATGCCGCCGTCATTGCCAAGCTGGAGCCGCCCGGCACCCCGCTGGATAAGCGGCTGAATGTGGCCTTCTCCATCAATGCCCGCAAGGAGCTGACCGCCACCGTGCACGATAACCTCACCGGCCAGGATATCTATGTGGATATGCCGCTGGTGGCGCTGCGGTAAAGGGAAAAATTTGCCCCAAAATTTACCCCGAAACCGTCACTTTGCCCCTCACTTTTCCGCAGCGATTCTGCTATAATAGCCCCATAAGCAACCCACTACCCCTCGGGAGGAGGAACCGCATGAAAACCGCAAAAACAACCAAGGAAAAACTGGCCGGCCTGGTCCGGGTCATATCCATCCCGCCGGTGATGGTGACCGCCCTGCTGCTGATCCTGTATTTTTGGGGGCCGCAGCCCTTTTGCCCGGTCGGGGAGCTGATCATCACCATTCTGCTGCTGGGCTTTGTACCGGTGCTGGCCTACCCGGCGCAGCCGCTGTTCCCCCGCACCCGCAGCCGCGGCCGGGAGGGTCAGCGGGAGCTGGCGTTTGTCTTTACCGGGGTGGGGTATACCATTGCCTTTTTGTGGGCGCTGCTGGTGGGGGCCTCGCCGGAGATCCGTACCATCTGTGCCGGGTATTTTTCCTCGGCACTGTTCCTTACCCTGTGCAACCTGGTGCTTCACAGGCGCGCCAGCGGGCACGCGTGCAGCGCGGCCGGGCCGCTTTTGTTCCTCATCTACAACTTTGGCTGGTGGATGCTGCTGCCCAGTATTTTGGTCGGCTGGCTGGTGGCGTGGGCTTCGGTAACGCTGCGGCGCCACACCCCCACCGACCTGCTGTGGGGCGCTTTGTGCAGCGCGGCGGGCTTTGCCATAGCGGTGCTGTGGTTCTGATGGCTTTTATGAGTCCCCCCACTAATACGGCAAAATCGCCCCTTTTTTGCATGTGAAAGGTTAATATTTCACTTTTTTTAATGGAAAGTTTACAATTGAGCCCCCAAAGGGGGCTTTTTTGGTGGGGAGAAGACGGTAGTTTTGTGGCGCTTTGCGGCGGTGCGGAACCATTTGCAAAGGCATAAATTGCACGGCTACCGCCGGGGTGGTACTTTTGGATCGCCTCGTCGGGCGCAACCTCCGCTTAAGTCGGACTGACCCTACGCTCTGCTCTGGGCAGCCCTCCTCGCTACGGTGCGCCCTCCTCTCCCCACAAGGTCTTACAACCTTGCGGGGACCCCAATTTTACGGGATGTACCGACGCGTTACGGGTCTTTAGGGCGGAGTCTTAAATGACTTTTGCCTACTTTTCTTCATAGAAAAGTAGGGCCCCGGCGGCGAGCCGTACAGGCCGTCACCCTGCGGTGACTCCGCGACGCCGATAGGCGAGAGGAAGTTTGGTCATAATTTGCACCATCAACCCCTCAGTTAGCCATGCGGCTGACAGCTCCCCTTACACAGGGGAGCTTTGGGTTGGTGTGATGCCGAAGGCGAGATAAAACTAAGCCATGGTTTGTGCCTACAATCCCTCCGTCACGGCTGCGCCGTGCCACCTCCCTTTACACAAGGGAGGCTAGGGTTGGTGCGGCACCACCAGGCGATATGAAGCCGGGCCATAATAGGCATATGGCAAAAGAAAAAATCCCCCCGCCCGTAGAGGCGAGGGGATTTTCTTTATTTTCAGTGGTCGCAGGTGGCGCAGGAGGGGCAGGCGCCTTCCTCCTCTTCGCCCTCGTGGACATCCTTTTTGACATGGCCGACGATGGGCTCGGGATCGATGCCCTGGCGGGTGTAGTAATCGGAAAGCGCGGCCTTGACCGCCTGCTCCGCCAGTACGCTGCAGTGCAGCTTCGCGGGGGGCAGACCATCCAGCGCCTCCACTACGGCGCGGTTGGAAAGGGCAAGGGCCTCATTGATGGAATGGCCCTTGATCATCTCGGTGGCGATGGAGCTGGTGGCGATGGCGGCGCCGCAGCCGAAGGTTTTGAACTTGACATCGGTGATGGTATCGCCATCGATCTTCAGGTACATCTTCATGATATCGCCGCAGCGGGCATTGCCTACCTCGCCCACGCCGTCGGCATCGGGGATCTCCCCTACATTGCGGGGATTGGTGAAATGATCCAGAACTTTTTCGCTATACATAGGCAATCTCCTTTACAGATCCTTGATTTTTTCCCAGACGGGGGACATGGCGCGCAGGCCCTCCACAATGGGCGGTACCTGGGCGATGATATAATCGATATCCTCTTCGGTGGTGAGCTCCGAAAGGGAAAGGCGCAGGCTGCCGTGGGCGACCTCGTGCTTGAGGCCGATGGCCATAAGGACATGGCTGGGGTCCAGCGAGCCGCTGGTGCAGGCGGAGCCGGAGGAAGCGCAGATACCGGCCATATCCAGCCGCAGCAGCAGCGATTCGCCCTCGATACCCTCGAAGGAGATATTGAGGTTGCCGGGCAGGCGGTGCTCCCGGCTGCCGTTCAGGCGGGTCTTGGGCAGCCGCAGCAGGGCATCGATCAGGCGATCCCGCATGGCGGTGATGCGGGCCATGTTTTCTTCCAGGTTGGCGGTCGCCACGGTGATGGCTTCGCCCAAGCCAACGATGGAGGCAATGTTCTCGGTGCCGGCACGGCGTCCCTTTTCCTGCCCGCCGCCGTCCATGAAGATATTGGGCAGAATGCCCTTCTTGACATACAAAGCGCCGACGCCCTTGGGCGCGTGGAACTTGTGACCGGAAAGGGACAGCATATCCACGCCCAGCGCCTTTACATCTACCGGAATGTGACCGACCGCCTGTACCGCGTCGGTGTGGAACCACGCGCCGTGGGCATGGGCAATGGCGGCAAGCTCCGCAATGGGCTGCACGGTGCCGATCTCGTTATTCGCCAGCATAATGGAAACAAGGGCGGTATCCTCCCGGATCGCCTTTTCCAGCTCAGCGGGGTCTACCAGTCCCTCCGCCGTCACCGGCAGATAAGTGACCTCGAAACCTTCTTTCTCCAGCGCCTTGGCGCTGTGCAGTATGGCGTGATGCTCAAACGCCGCGGTGATCAGGTGCTTTTTGCCCTTTGCTGCCCAGCGGTGCATACTGCCCTTCAGCGCCCAGTTATCCGCCTCGGTGCCGCCGGAG